>JBFXKR010000379.1:0-2897 GCA_050173595.1 Candidatus Berkiella sp. | reverse complement strand
ATAATAAACCGATAAATTTCGAGTTCCCAATAAAAATGATTTTTCCGGAACAACCAACAGCCTGTTTTGCATAGCACTTCGTCCGATTAGCATGCGATACGCCATGGTTTCTCTATCGGTTAAGGTGATCTCAATGGGCCATTTTTTATTGCCAAATTGAGCTGATGTTCTAATCACATAACGTAATTCAGAAGTGCCATTAGAGCTAATGATTTCTCTTTCATCTACCAGCAAGGCTTTACAAAAAATTTCAATCTCAGGTCGACCAGGAATGGGATGAATGCCAAAGTGAACTTTGGTTTCGTTATTCTCAACAATTTTTTCAACCATAAAAGCATGTAAGGTAGATGTTTTAGCACCTGTATCTACTTTGGCACGAATGGCTGGGAGATTTAGCTCAGGCAGTGAGATCCACTCTTCCCATCCGATCTCTAAGGTTCTTGACATAACTTTCCTTGGAAAATAGTTTAATAACTAAATATAATTCAAGTTAATTTCATCTTATTATAATAGCGATTGCGCAACAGGGGTATAGTTTTAGTGCTGGGTTAAGGTCGCGCGTAACGCCCTGGCCTTCGTCAAGGTTTCTTCATATTCTTCGAAGGGATCTGAATCCACCGTAATGGCACCGCCAGTTTGAAAGGTGAGCATGTCTTGATTCATAACAAAAGTGCGAATGGTAATACTGAGATCCATATCGCCGTTAAACCCCATATAGCCCATGCTGCCACAGTAAGGCCCTCTTAAGGTAGGCTCGATTTGCGCAATAATTTCCATCGCACGAATTTTTGGCGCGCCGGTAATAGAGCCACCAGGAAATGTGGCTTTTAGCAAATCAAGCGCATTTTTATCTTGTTGTAATGTTCCTTCTACCACAGACACTAAATGATGAACTGTCGCGAAAGATTCTAATCCACAAAGCTGTGGCACCTTAACCGAATGCGGCTCGCAAACTCGAGAAATATCATTGCGCATTAAATCTACAATCATCACATTTTCTGCCCAATCTTTTTCGCTATTAACAAGCGCATCGGCATTCATTTTATCAATCAGAGGATCGGTGTGACGAGGCCGCGTGCCCTTAATGGGGCGCGCTTGCACCTGTTTGTTTGATAATTTTAAAAATCTCTCAGGAGAGGCGCTGGCGATAACCCAGTCATCATATTGCATAAATGAAGCAAAAGGAGCAGGGTTCTTTTCACGAAGTTTTCTATACAGCATGAAAGGCGCAACTGTTGGGCGTTTACAGCTAAAACGTTGAGAAATGTTTGCTTCAAAAATATCCCCGGCTTTGATATATTCAATCACTTCTTTCACTGCGGTTTCATAACTGTGTTGCTCAAAGGGCGATAAAATGGATGAATCTTCCACCGTAAACGAAGTTAAAGACGATAGCGGTTGATTAAAAAAACCTAACACCCATGACAGTCTTTCTTTTGCACGTTTTGCTCTTTTGGCCTGCTCTTTTTCAGGAAAACCACTTGAGAAAACCCAACAACGCTGATGTTGATGATCCCAAGCAATGACCACATCATAAAAACCCAAAATTAATTCTGGAAATGCTAAATCATCTAGAGCACTTTTAGGAATTTTTTCTAAATAGCTGCCTAATTCATAACCAAACATACCCGCCACGCCACCTTGAAAAGGCGGCAAATCCGGAACTGTTTTTAAGGAAAATTCTGCTAAGGCTTTTGCTAATTCATCAAATGGATTTGCTTTGAGAGTGCTATCATCGATGGTGATCACCCCATTTTTACAGCATATCATTCTAAATGGTGAAACACCGATAAAACTATAGCGGCCATTACTGTCTGTGCGAGCGCTATCTAAAAACAAGGCACCCTGCTTTGGGAGTGCGCTAAAAACGCTTACTGGATCGCAATAATTAATTTCTTCAACAATCGGGAATTCAGCGGGCATCATCATCACCTGGTATGTAAGCAGGTAAAAATGGTAAAAATAATTCGCTCACTAATAATGGTAAGCTCTTAATGTAAAAAATTGAACGTCGCGCCCATAGTGGTTGGCGCGCAATTTCTTGGTGAATATGTTCATAAACAAAAGCACAACGTGGATCATTTTCATTCAAACAAGCAAATTCAAATTGGCTTCTTGTCACATCAGGATTGCGATAAAGCAACGTTTCACCTAATAAATTACTGCCTAATTTATCAAAGTCTTTAAAATGCGCCTCATAGGTTGCTTTGGGGATAATGACGCGTCCATAGGTTAATGGCCGCTCGCTTTCATCAATTAAAAAAACTTGCCTAACAAACGGCAACTGTGTTTTCGCTAAGTTTAAGACAGCGTACTCATCATCCAATGCCTGACTAAAATGCTGATCAAGTACTTTTACTTGTAGATTTTGTGTAACACGTTTTAAAGCTTTACTGAGAATATAAGGCTTGCTAAGCCAAGCCATCACCTGATCTGAGGTGGGTTGTAGCAAAGGAAGAGCGCTTACCCAATGTGTTTGCCCCATAAAAATCGATAGTTTCCAGTGAACAATTTCATATGGGGGATGCTATCAGAGCATAAACTAAAAAACAAACATGTATGTTTGCCACCTACCTTTTCATGTGTTAGGTGTTAGGTTTTACGTTGAATTTTGAAGTTATGCTCAGGTGGCAATGGTAATTGCTTAAATGTGCTGCAAAACTCTTCAATCAGCGCTTTTAATTCATGATCCTTTGAATGAATATGCAACAAATCGTTTCGAAACTGCATTAGCCTGTCATGATGTGCACTCAGGCTTTGATGCCCCTTATCATGTTTTTTAATAAAATCCTGAATGCGCTTGATGGCATTATTTGTGATATAGCCTTTATCAGGTCTTTGCACAAGCTTATTGAACTTTTTGGAATAACTTTCCCATGTTTGAACATAAATATCAG
>JBFXKR010000378.1:0-2900 GCA_050173595.1 Candidatus Berkiella sp. | reverse complement strand
AAAGCTCAGCTTTAATGATTGCATGTCTTTGCTTCAAAGCACCAATCAAGCCGTGCCTTTTTTAATTGAATGCGCCATGAATCCAGCCTATGCGCGTATTGCAAAATGCTTGTTTAACCAAATGTCTCAACTATCTTATTCACGAACAGGCTTTTATAATAATAGTGATTATGCCAAGTTTACTGATCTATTATGCAAAAAATTTAGGCATCAATCGCCACTATACTATGCCGCATGTGCTAACAATACCGTCATGATACAAGCATTAAGAGCGTTTGATGTGCCTGTTAGCAGCGCAGGCCCCATCGATAATCCCAATGCGCTCACCGCCGCAGCCCAAAATGATTGCTTGCAAGCTGTTTGCGACATTCTCTCAACCAAACCCAGAATCCCCTGGCTATATGAAAATGTTGAGCGCCGATTAGGCGATCTTAACCAACGCAGTGTCATGCATTATCTGGCCATGAGCGAAAAACCAGAGGTTGTAGACACCATGGTGCTTGTCTTAAAGTCTGGTATTGCCGACTTTTATAGCATTTCAAGCCTAACCGATAATGATGGCCATTCGCCCTTGTTTTATTTGCTAAATAACCGTATAGGAATTGAAATTCTTCAGTCACTTTGCCAAAAGCTTGGGAAAAATCCACATGAAATTTTTGATCTAACGTCAAAACGAAGCAATGGTTATTCTGATCTTGAATGGGCTTTTAAAGAAAATCCTTTTTTTGCTGAAGCAATAGCCAATCTGACACCAAATGACGCTTCACATCAGGCGCAAGTTAAAATAGTGAGTGATGCCAGAGAAAAAATCGAAGCGCAAGTGAATGCAGATATTATGCATTTGCCGGCAGCACTATACCAACATATTAAAGAAGAGCGCTCAAAGCCGAAAGCGAAAGTGCTTTGTTCATTAGATGAAATTATGGTTTTTGACGATTATCCACAGGATGATCGGAGCTACACCCCCCTAAAACTAGCCACCAAAGAAAAGCGGGTGCTCGGTGAATCCGAGTCAGTGCCAAACACGCCTGAAGATAAGTCAAAAGTTGGGCCAAACCATAAAACCTAGTGAAGAAATTCGGTTCGATGATTGATAAACCAGCAAATGATGCACTTTTTGTTATTAGCCTTAGACGCCTAGCCTAAAGTGCATTTCAAGTTATCTGAAGTTTACTTAAACGTTGAGAAATCTCAACTGTTGACTGTGATTTAAGATTTTCAAGCCATTTTGCAAGGCTTGGGGTATATAGCGCCACTTTTTCTTGTAATACCGCTGGTAATTGTGAAGCGCCTTCTCTTAACATTGGACTGATGGCAATTTGTGAGGCACATTGAAATTCTAAACTCGGTGCTTTGGCTGATAATAGCGCTCTTAAAAATGCTTCATTTTCAGCGCCATGAACCAGTAACGCCATCGGCAATTTATTTTCCTTGGTACTTCTTACATATTTTAAGCTTTCTTCTATCTTAAGTAATGTTTGAACGGTCATTCTTCCTTGTTTTGCTGCAAGATGTATTGGCATGTTACCAAAACTGTCAGCAACAGTGAGTAGATCTCTTTTTAATGTGGCTAAAAGATAAATAAGATCTTCCCTTGCCGTTTGGCTTGGGGAGCTAGTACCCACGACGGCATAATGCAGTGCAGTTTTACCACCTAAATCCGTAGCATCCACCTTCGCGCCTCTTTTTAATAATGCCGCTGATAAATCATATTCACCAAAATAACAGCTCATCATTAAAGGGCTAATCCCTTGTAGCTGTGGATAATCGGGATGATCCGTGTAAAAGTTGATATCTAATTCAGGGTTTGCATTTAGGACTAATATGGCATCGGTAAATCTTCCTTCAAAAATAAGATCCATAAAATCGCTCTGATTTTCATCAAGAATGCCACTTAACATGTGTGTTTGCCCTATTTAAAAGCTCTAGACTCGTACCATAATACAGTTTGTCAGTTAAATCAACTCATATATCCATAAAAAATGCGCTAAAATACTCAATCATGATAAAGTTAACGTGTAACCACTCTTTTTATATGATGTCTTTATCATATAAACAAAGGTAAAATGCAAAGCAAATGAACTTAAGGCTGTTGTGATGTTCTTTTTAGCCCTGCGATCTGTGCTCTTTTTTATTAGCCAAGCAATTGCTGCTGTGGTTGTGTTTTTACTGGGCGCTTTGCTTTTTCCTTTTCCTTATCAGGTACGCTACCGATTTATCACCTTATGGTCACATTTTGCCATTTGGGGCGCACAAAAAATCTGTGGGATCCGCTATCAAGTTCAAGGCCTTGAAAATTTACCGAAAGACAATGCTATTGTTTTATGTAAGCATCAATCTGCCTGGGAAACGCTGTTCTTACAAATATTGTTACCTGCTCAAACCTGGGTGCTAAAAAAGCAGTTACTTCAGATCCCCTTCTTTGGTTGGGGTTTAGCCATGTTAGAGCCGATTGCTATCGACCGAAAGAAATCCAGCTCCATTAAGCAATTGCTAGAGCAAGGCAAAGCCCGCTTAAAACAAGGTCGCTGGGTTGTCATCTTCCCTGAAGGATCTCGTGTCGCTGTTGGAGAAAGTGGTAAGTTTTCGAGAAGTGGCGCAGTGCTTGCTAAAGAAAGTGGCTATAAGGTTGTCCCTATTGCTCATAATGCTGGCGTTTTTTGGCCGCGCAATGCTTTTATAAAAAGGCCTGGCACCATTTCACTTGTGATTGGGCCAAGCCTCGATCCCTCAACATTAAGCGCAGATCAAATCAAAGAGCAAGCGCAACTGTGGATAGAGTCCACGATGAAATTGCTACCACACTAAATATCTAGATTTTCTACACGTAAAGCATTAGATTCGATGAATTCACGTCGTGGCTCTACTTGATCGCCCATTAATGTGGTAAAGATCTGATC
>JBFXKR010000377.1:0-2905 GCA_050173595.1 Candidatus Berkiella sp. | reverse complement strand
CGCCCCGTGCGCAGGATTTTGTTTTTGTGGTTTTTTCACCTGGTGCTGGGGCTTGTTTTTAAGCTGATTTTTATCAAGCTGCTTTAGGTTTTGTCCTTTATTATTTGCAGCACCGAGCCCTTCTTTAGAAAGCTCTTGACGTCCCTGCTGCGCACGATCACGAAAAGCATCTCTTGATTGAGCATCTTTTAATTGATGTGAGCCAAATCTTTCTTGTGATAATTTATCTTTGTAAGGAACACCTTCTCGATGTTCTGGGTGGTGATGCCATGGGTTATCAGTAATATTAGTGTGATTAAAGCTATTATAACGATTCACATTAATATTGACATCATGGCGCCACCAATCAAAATTTCCCCAAATAGCGTTGCCAACAGCCACACCCGCAGCAAAGGTAAGAATGCCTGCAGCAATATAACCAGGTTCGTAATAGGAATAAGGTGCATAATCAGGATAAGGCCATGGGCCGTAAATAGTACTTGTATCATACATTGGTACGTATACAACATCAGCCGATGCTGGTTCAATTGAAATCATATCGGTGTTACTTGCAGGAGCGCTGCTTGCTTGTGAGGGTGCCTCATTTGATACCTTAACCACTTGTTCTTTACTCGTATTCAAATGGTTTTGTGCTTTGGCTTTTTCACGGAGATCTTGAATGGCATTTAATACGTCCTTTTGTTGCGCTAAAAACGCATCACCTAGTTTTACTGTTTCATCAAGATGAACATTTAATAAATTCAACACATCTGGAACAGCGGTAAGCGATTTAACACTGGGATCCCATGTTTGGCTTTGTAAAGCATTTTGAAGTTCATCGCCCTTTAAATTAGGGTTCTCTTTAACCCAGCGCGCAGCGGAGACAATTTCTAAAGGGTAAGTAGAGGCCATTAATATCTGCGCCAGTAATGGATCAGGATATAGTGCAATCGGTGCAACCATTTGTTCAAGCTGTTGTTTTGAAAATATCTCTTGCGCATCATCTTGACTGAAAACCGGCCCGGTGAAAAGGAAACAACAAAATAATGCAATAATGTATGACTTACATGAGCGAATCATGAAAAACCCCTAATTAAGCTGTTTAATTTTAAAGTGGTATATCAATCTAATATAGTCAGTGTCTAATCGAATGTAGAACTGCGTATTTATATATGGGTATATGAGGAAGAGCTGGTGTCAGACACCAAAGCTAGTTAGTCGAACCAGGTGTCTGACACCAACTTAACAAAAAGGCGGAAAATCCGCCTCAGTGTTATGTTTTTTCACCTCGTTGATTACTGTGGCGGTGATCTCAACTGTTCCAATACTTGATCCACTGAAAAACTTGCTGGCTTTTGTCTAGGTGGAAATTCTTTGAAACTCTTTAAGAAATCTGCCACATAGTCTTGAGCAGGCACAAGTAAGAATGCATGATCTAACATCCAATCATAGTAGGTATTAGATGTATCATCAGCTCTTTCATAAGGATCTAAACGCAAATTAAAGATTTTAGGAACGCGCAACTTGACAAAGGGCTCAGACCAAACAGCCAAAGTGCCACGTGCTCTTTGTTCAGCAAAGATCAGTTTCCAATTGTCATAACGCAATGCCGTTAAATCACCATCATCGGAGAAATAGAAGAATGATTTTCGTGGGCCTTCCTTGTCTTGACCTGAAAAATAGGGCAGGAAGTTAAATCCATCTAAATGTACTTTATAATTGGTGCCATTTGCATCAAATCCTTTGAGTAATTCCTCTTTTATGTTTGCATCACCCGCAGCTGCAAGAAGCGTTGGCATCCAATCTAAGTGTGAGATAATATCAATTGAAACTGAGCCAGGTTTAATAACACCTGGCCATCTTACCATTGCAGGCACGCGATAAGCGCCTTCCCAGTTTGAATTTTTCTCATTTCTAAATGGTGTCATGCCGCCATCTGGCCAGGTATTCATATGAGGACCATTGTCTGTGGTGTATAACACGATAGTGTTATTGGCAATGCCCGCATCATCAATTGCTTTTAAGACAGTCCCTACATTTTTATCATGATCCATCATGACATCCGTATATTCGCTCATCCAATGTCCTGATTGACCTTTACTTTCAGGTTTAGCATGTGTACGAAAGTGCATGTGCGTAAAATTTACCCATAAAAAGATAGGCTTTTTAGCTTTGGCTTGCTTTTGAATATATTCTGCAGCACGACTGGCAATATCATCATCAATTGTTTCCATTCGTTTTTTTGTTAAAGGGCCTGTATCTTCAATTTTTTGTCCACCTTTGCCATCTGCATAGCTGTGGATCACACCTCTTGGTCCATATTTTTTCTTGAAATTTGGATCTTTAGGATAATCAGGATGCTCTGGCTCTTCTTCTGCATTTAAGTGATAAAGATTGCCATAAAACTCATCAAAACCATGCATGGTTGGGAGATGTTCATCTTTGTCACCCAAGTGGTTTTTACCAAATTGTGCTGTGACATAGCCTCTTGCTTTTAATAAGGTTGCAATAGTGGGATCTTCTTTTTTCATGCCTAAATCAGCGCCAGGCATTCCTACTTTGCTTAACCCAGTACGAACTACGCTTTGTCCAGTAATAAAGGCGGCTCTACCAGCAGTACAACTTTGCTCTGCATAATAATCTGTAAACAACATGCCTTCTTTTGCAATTCTATCAATATTGGGGGTTTGATATCCCATTAATCCATGAGAATAAGCACTGATATTAGTTTGTCCAATATCATCACCAAATATAATGACAATATTGGGTGGATTATCATTATCGCTATTTTGAGCTGCAATTGAAGGAAAAGCCAGGGCTAGCATAAGCAGCATATAGGAACTTGATGTAAAGATAGGGTATTTCATAGGTACACTCTCCATTCACTGAGAGTTGTTATCGGAGGAAAATATCATTTTTGTAGGTT
>JBFXKR010000376.1:0-2910 GCA_050173595.1 Candidatus Berkiella sp. | reverse complement strand
CAGGTGGTGGTGGCAAGCCCGCAACCTTAGAAACAGGCGCCGTTGTACGCGTACCTTTGTTTGTGAATATTGGTGAAAGTATTAAAGTTGATACTCGCACAGGTGAGTACGTTTCGCGCGTGAAATGAACTGGCAATCCAGTGCCTCATTAGAAACGCTTGTTGAGCGCGCACATTTTTTGCAAGCCATTCGGCAGTTTTTTGCAAATGAACATGTGTATGAAGTAGACACACCGTTATTGTGTCAAAGCACAGTAACGGCAGTGCATTTAAATTCATTCAATATTGGTAATCGTTATTTGCAAACCTCACCGGAATATGCAATGAAGCGTTTACTGGCTCAAGGTGCACCTAGTATTTATTATTTAGGGAAAGCGTTTCGTCAAGAAGAAGTGGGATCTCGCCACAACCCTGAATTTACCATGTTAGAATGGTATCGCGTTGGCTGGGATCATTGGCAACTCATCCAAGAAGTGGATGCCTTATTTCAAACGCTATTAAAATGCGAAAAAGCGACCATTATCAGCTATCATGATCTTTTTGCGCAGCACTTTGACATAAATCCGCATCTTGTTGATATCAATATTTTGCAAAGCATAGCGCTTGAAAAAAAGTGGGTTGATAAATCAAACTTACCCCAATTAGATAAAGACGGCTACTTAGATTTACTGATGAGTCATGCGATTGAGCCGAGCCTTGGGCAAAATGCGCCATGCGTGGTGGTAGATTTCCCGGCAAGTCAAGCTAGCCTTGCTAAAACCAGTGTTGTACAAGATAAAATATCTTATGAAGTAGCGCAACGTTTTGAGTTTTATTACCATGGCATTGAATTATGCAATGGATATCATGAATTATGTGATCCCACTTTATTGCGCCAGCGATTTATTGAAGATAATGTAAAACGCAAGGCGTTAAATCTTGATGTTATCCCGATTGATGAAGCACTGTTACAAGCCATGCAAGCAGGGCTTCCCCCTTGTGCTGGCGTTGCTTTAGGGGTAGATAGATTGTTCATGATAAAGCAAAATGAAAAAAGCATAAAAAATGTGATAGCTTTTGAGTGGGAAAAAGCCTGAAATTCACTAGTAGTATTAAGGAGTGGATAAAAAATGAGAACGCTATCAAAAATTGAGTGCCAATGCACAACAGGTGGCTTTCATGAAGATTTTATTGCGCAATATTACGCTCAGCTCTCGGTAAAAGAACAAAACGAATTTATTAAAATAAACTGCCTTGCCTTTGCATTTATGTTTGGGTTATTAGGCGCGGGTCATGGTGTATATGCCTTGGTAGGCACCAATACTAATAGCTTATTTATCTATAGTGCAACGGCCATTGGTGCAGCTTTAGGCGCAGGATTAGCGTCTTTAGGTGCATACATTGGCTTGTCTTACATCGTCGAAGATTCTGAATAAATAACCACCGTTGTAAATTTACCCCTTTGGCAGTTTTATTATTTTTATCTAAGTTTCTATGATGTGTAGCGTTCTTTTAAAGAACGCTGATTTACACACTTTTCATATCTTGGGAGCGTTAGATGAAAATATTGTTATTAGGCATTTTAATGAATGGCCTGTTAGTGAGTGCTTCTTGTTTTGCCCAGACAAAACCATTGCCAGATGATGAAGCAAAAGATCTGATTATTAGAGGTAATATTAGCGCTTTTGAGGGTGATTGTCCCTGCCCATACAGTGAAGATAAAGATCGTCAAACCTGTGGTGAGAATAGTGCTTATCATCAAAATCCAGGTTCAATCAAATGCTATCCTGGTGATATTTCAGCCCAAGAGCTAAACCGATTTCGAGAACAATATAATATCGAAGAGCCCAAAATGCCTTGGGACAAAGAGAAAAGGCCGGGTTATTAATGAAGGGGAAAGTAAATGAATAAGCAACTCATCATGTTGATAATACTTAGTGGCTGTTTTGCGAATGCATTTGCTTATCGTGGGCTAAAACCCATGTCGGACGCAGAAATTAGAAGTAACATTTTAGATGGCTCTTTAAAATCTTTTGAAGGAGGCTGTCCTTGCCCATTTAGTAAAGATGATAAAGGCAAGTTATGTGGTGATGATAGCGCTTATTTTAGAAGCCCTGGCAAGGTTTTATGTTATGAGCGTGATATTTCAGATTCTGAAGTACAGTTTTATCGTCAAAAATATATGATTACAGATCCCAAAGCAGATCCCAGAGGGCAGCTCAATTTTGGCATTGGAGAGCAACAAGACAATAACAATGCTAATCCAAACTATGATGGCTCAAATAGTAGCCAAAATCCTTTTTAGAGGCCATTTTCCAAGCAGTTTGCACTAATTTTCAATTCAAATAGTGTGTATCTGCGCAAAAATCCGATAAATGTCATTAAAAAAATGACAGAATCCATATTAAAATGACCTACCCTAAGATAAAATTAACTTGTTTAAATTCAAAGTGATAAGGCCTGCCAATGGATATGGCGCAATGCCATTAAAACCAATCCATAAATATAATTTTACCTCAAGGGGAATTCATGTTTTACGCAAGCCATCTAGACCAATCTCAACCAGGCGACATTGCGCAATTTATTTCAGAAAATAAAGATTCGTTTAAAGAAATTCCCGGTATTTCAGGTTCATTTAAAAGCGTCAGACAAATTTCACCGAAATTTGGTGTAGCCACGATTGCTGCTAGCGCCGATGGGGTAAACATATTTGAAAAAGAGCGTCAGTTATTAGAAATTTTACGCAAAAAAGGGTTGCCTGCTATTAATTACTACGGAGATGTTTTTGATATTGACAAAGATAAAGCGATGATCATCGAATGGGTCCAGGACGCTGTATTACTTGATGCAAAAGACATGGATCTCGCTCAAAATAAACTGCTTGCCTTAACCCTTGGTGTAAATATCCCTCTGGGTGAGGGTTGGGTGCTCC
>JBFXKR010000375.1:0-2912 GCA_050173595.1 Candidatus Berkiella sp. | reverse complement strand
TTCGCAAAATGACAAACCTTAAAGGATTCACATTAGTGGAAGTACTCGTAGCATTATTGATTGTAAGCTTAGTATTTCTCTCAAGCTTTTTATCGTTAAGCGAAATGACACGAAATAGCGAAAGTCTAAAAGAAAAGACATTTGCATCAATTGTTGCTTCAAATCTAATGACTCAGATTCAATTAGGCTTAATTAGACCTAATGAATCTAGAGATACTCAAGTAGTAATGGCAGGACAAAGTTATCGCTGGCAACTTAACAAATCTGCTTCGCCATTTGCTGGTACAGAGCAAGTTAATATTGAAATTACAAATAATAAAGGTAACGGGATCTATACCTTAAATGGATATGTCAATGCAAAAGAAAAGCGCTAAAGGATATACTTTGATTGAAGTGCTTGCAGCCTTAGCAATTTTTATTGTTATTGTTGCCATTATTTCTGCCACCTTTACGCAAATGCTCAAAAATATTGACATTGTAAAACAAAAGGAAGAACGTTTAACTGAAATTCAAGCCATGCTTACTATTTTGCAATTTGATTTAAGTCAAACAATATCCAAAACGGACTTGCAAGGCCCCAACAGACAACCTAAAGGGTCATTTTACACACAAAACAGTATTTTGCACTTTGAAAGAACTGGAAACATTAACCCAGAATTTATTTTACAACGCTCAACATTACAATCTATTGAATATTTTATTAAGAACGAACAGTTGATAAAGCGATTTAAGAATGATGGTGAAAATTCATTTAAAGAGCAAATCCTTTTGTCTGGTGTCCAAGCGTTTGAATGGATTTTTTGGGATAACAACAAAGGGCAATATACCAACTGGCCGCCAACCAATGATTGGGCCTATCTTACCCCAATGGCAGTCAAACTTAATATAACTTTAAACGATTATGGAACAATTGAGAAAATAATTGATATGGGTCATCATGAATAAGAGATCATTGAATATTAAAAAATCTCAATTAGGAACAATTCTTATTGTTGCCCTTTTTATTGTAACATTAATAGAAATTGTTATTGTAGGCTTGGTAAGCTACCATCGAACCTCCATTCACCATAGCGGCAACTATTTTAACAGCATGAGGGCAACCAATGTCCTGCTTGCGGGAGAAAATTGGTCAATAAACAGAATCCTCAATAGCATCAAAAAAAATGAAAACATGTCTACAGACAGCTTGAATAGCACTGAGTTAAACGGTGCAACCCTTGAAGGCCTTGTCTATAGCGCGCAAGGTAAGTTTAATATTAACAATCTTATAAACTCTCAAGACCCAGGCGCCTTCACTAGCTTCATTTCTGTTCTTCTTAACAAAGATGAATCCATCAAAGAGCAAGTTTTTAATGACATAATGAGTAAAGTACAGATATATACCCCGCTTTGGGCGGCTAACAATGATATCTTACCTTATGCTAGTGCGACAGAGTTACGGTTCTTGCCGGGCATTACTCAAAATACATTCGAAAAGATAAATGATAATACAATTGCATTACCTGAAATAACTGCTTTAAATCTTAATAATGCAACGGAGCTTTCCTTGCTTACCTTGAGTTCAGAGATAACGTTGCAAACAGCGCGTGCTATCATTCAGATTCGTGACAATCTTCATGGGTTTACTTCAGTTGATACTTTCTTTGCTCTTGAACCACTAAGTGATACATCCATCAATAAAGATTTAGTGACAATTCAAAGTCAATATTATATTTCCACTATGACTGTACATTATCAAAACATAAATCTTACGCTAAATTCATTGCTTAAGGTCAATTTAAATGAGAACAACCCAACTGTTGGTGTTATCTGGAGAAGTTTTGGTGCAATATGAAAAATCAATTATATATTAAATGCATAAATTCATTTGATCATTGTGACATTCTGCTGCTTGGCCCCAAGGGTGAAGTTATTAGTCAATTTGAAAATGAATCCATTAACAATGCTTCTCAAAAAATTAACCTTAATGAAAGCAACATCACATTACTAATAGGCACACCTGATATTGTTATTAAAAGCGTTGCGCTTCCCAAAAAAATGAGCAGCAGCCATATCAACAAAATTGTTCCAAATCTTTTAGAAGAAGATCTTATTTCAAATGTAGAAACCATACATTTCACCTATGATAAGCAACACGACTCCCAAATCACAGTCGCTATGTTAAGTCATGATAAGATGCAAAATTGGCTAGAAGCCCTTAAAAATGCTGGTGTCAATCCACAGGCTATTTACCCCTTATGCTTATCATTAAAAGCAAATAAAGAGCAATGGCATGTCTGGATTGAAAGTGATTCAAGCATCGTAAAAATTGATTCAAATCGTGCATTTTTTATTGAGACTAACTTATTGCCAGCGTTGCTTGATCAGCTCTATCAAAATGAAAGTATTAAGCCCAATATCATTATGGTTTCAAGCAATAACATTGACAGCGCAAAGTCCATTTTGTCAGATCAAAACCACGAATTTTATCAGAAAATCAATTTTAGAAAATCTCCCATCTGGGAAGCATTTGATATTGAAAATAATCATTTGAATTTACTACATCATGAATTTGCAAATCAAGACAATCAGTCAAAGAAACAACAACTGTATTTTCATGGCGCTTTATTTATACTATTTGCACTTCTAACTGTCTTTGGATTAGCACTGAAGGATATTTATATCTATTCAAAGATTAAAAAAGACCAATCCAACAAAATTGAGGCCATTTATAAATCTATCTATCCGCAGGCAACTAGTGTGGTTAGCCCTAAAGCAAGAATCGAGCGCGATTTGGCAGCGCAATCTACTGCTTCTGGTAGTGTATTTTATGATAGTTTGTTTCAAGTTGGTAAACTGCTGAATGAGAATAAAGCGATTACACTTGAAAGCATTGCCTTTAATCATCAAGGATTAACGATTACCATTGAAGC
>JBFXKR010000374.1:0-2933 GCA_050173595.1 Candidatus Berkiella sp. | reverse complement strand
CGCAAATCTTGCTAATGCTTTTGTTGATAATGTGTCCCAGTATGCGGTATTACGTTTTATTGCTGGTTTTGGATTGGCAGGAGAATTAGGCGCAGGCATTACCTTAGTGAGCGAGTTAATGTCTGTACATCGGCGTGGCATGGGTACCACCATTGTGACTGCCGCTGGCGTGTTAGGTGGGATCTGTGGTGGTTTGGTTGGCAATCTATTTACTTGGCAAACAGCCTATATTATTGGTGGTTGCGCGGGTTTTGTCTTGCTATTGTTGCGTTTAGGTTTGGTGGAATCTGGCCTGTTTATTAGCCTAAAAACCAACGACAATGTGCCAAAGGGCAGCCTAAGTCAATTTTACAAGAAGCCAGCGTTGTTTAAAAAATATCTTCGTTGTTTATTCATTGGCATGCCTTTTTGGATTTTCGTTGGCTTGTTTATGACGTTGGCGCCAGAGCTTGGGAATAGGCTTGGTGTTACATCCCAGGTCACTACATCTTGGGCACTATTATATTTTAATGTCGGTTTAGGTTTAGGTGAGCTCAGTAGTGGTCTTTTAAGCCAATGGTTGGGATCGCGTAAAAAGGTGGTTTCACTTTATATCATTTTTTCCTTCAGTGTGATGATGGCATTTTTAAACTTACAGGATATCAGCGCAAGTTACTTCTATGGATTTTGTGCACTCATGGGGCTAAGCATTGGTTACTGGGCTGTTTTTTTGGTCATGTCAGCAGAGCAATTTGGCACCAATTTGCGCGCCACTGTGACGGTTTCCTTGCCCAATTTTGTAAGGGGCATGGCCGTTCCAATGACGCTATTGCTTACCATGTTAAAACTACACCTAGGCATCATCACCAGCCTAGGCATTATTGGCACCACCAGCTTATTCCTGGCATTACTGTGTGTTTTTAGTTTGCCAGAAACGTTTGCACGTGATTTAGATTTTGTTGAGACTTAACTCATTTTATTTTTGTATTAAGATAATTGTTTTTAAGTGCGACGTAATTTGCCGCACTATGGCGAATAAACGCACGTTCCTCATTTGTGAGAGGGCGCCTTTTTACCGCGGGGGTGCCAACCCACAAAAAGCCGCTTTCTAGCGTTTTGCCTGGGGGCACTAACGATCCTGCGCCAAGGATCACATCAGGCTCAATCACGGCTTTATCTAGCACAATGGAGCCCATTCCAATAATGCATAAATTTAAAATGGTACAGGCATGGAGTGTCACTTTGTGTCCTACGGTAACATCATCGCCAACCGTCAGCGCTGCGCCCCCTGGATGGTATTCACTGTCATGTGTGACATGCAAAACGCAGCCATCTTGAATGCTGGTTCTGTGTCCTATGGTAATATGGTGCACATCGCCACGTATGCTGGCAAAAGGCCACACCGAGCAATCATTACCGATAGCGACTTGTCCAATCACGCTGGCCATTTCATCGATATAAGTATTTTCTCCGATGCTTGGTGTTGCTTGCATAAAACGTCGTACGCTCATGGCACTCTCCCTATTTTAATACTGGATTCATTGATAAGTTCATGATGGTTGCTAAATACCTTTCATTACAATTTGGACAAATCTAAGCGTTTATGTGCTATTGCTTTTGATCGCAGCTGCAGGGGTCCCACGGGGGGATGGGTGCAGCGAGAACAAATGCAATAGCACTGCAAATGCAAAAAATTTTGATCAAGGTCTATTAAATGCTATTTAGACCATGGTAACAAGCTCTTCGCTGCTGGTTGGATGAATGGCAACCACCGCATCAAAATCTGCTTTGGTTGCCCCCATGGTCATTGCTAAAGCGAAGCCTTGCAGCATTTCATCAGATCCATCGCCAATAATGTGGCAGCCGATCACTTTGTCAGTGCTTGCTTGTGTAATGATTTTCATGGCAGTTTTAAGTGGGTGTGACAAAAAACTTTGTGACATGGGTGTAAAAGTTGTTTGATAAACACGCACATCATCACCAAATTGCTTTTTAGCTTCAACTTCAGTTAATCCCACGGTACCAATAGGCGGGTGGCTAAACACCACAGTGGGAATATTGTTCGTGTTGAGTTTACTGTTTGGATTATTCGCAAACAATCTGGTTGCTAATAAGCGCCCTGCTTTAATTGCAACAGGGGTTAAGGGCGTTTGTCCGCTGACATCACCGATGGCATAAATGCCAGGAATACTGGTGTTTTGGTATTCATCGATGTTGATAAAGCCACGATGGTTTGTTTTAACGCCAATGTGCTCAAGATTGAGCGATTGGGTGTTTGGGTGGCGCCCAATGGCAAATATCACACAATCAAATCCAGTTAAGGTGGGCTTGTTTTCAAAGCTCACCTCAAGCAATCCATCTTTTTTCTCAATTTTAATCGGAACATGCAAAGGTTTAAGCGTAATACCTTGTTGTTGATAGTGATTTAAAATGGTGTCGCTTAATAAATGATCAAAACTTCTTAATACTTTTTCATGGCGAAAACTAAGCGTGGTATCACATCCTAGCGCTTGTAACATACCTGCAAACTCAACAGCGATATATCCTGCGCCAATAATCAGCGCGCGTTGAGGTAGTTTCTGTAATGCGAAAAACCCATCAGAGTCTATTGCGAATTCATTACCTGGCATGTTGGGTATTGTGGGATGGGTGCCTGTTGCAATCACTATATGTTTCGCTTTAAATTGCTGCTCAGCAACGTTAACAACAGTGTGGCTTGAAAAAAAAGCGCGTCCTGGAATATAGGTAACGCCATTGGTGTTTAGCTTATTAGCATAGCCTTGATGAAGCCTTTCAATATACGCTTGGCGTTTTTGAACAAAGTAAGGCCAATCAATGGCATTGAATGTTCCTTGAAAGCCAAAGGCAGGCGCCTCATTTAGCATCGTTGCATGAAAGCTTGCTAGCCAGGCGAGTTTTTTAGGGACACATCCCACATTGACACAGGTCCCTCC
>JBFXKR010000373.1:0-2953 GCA_050173595.1 Candidatus Berkiella sp. | reverse complement strand
ATAATAAGCATTTTGAAATGCTCATTTTAGAAGGTGCACAGGCTGGGTTAAGCTGGGAAACTATTTTAAAAAAAAGAGATAACTATCGTGTGGCATTTGCGCGATTTAATCCAAACATTGTTGCAAAATTTACAAAAAAAGATATTGATAACCTGATGCACAACCCTGGCATCGTGAGAAACCGACTTAAAATAGAATCAACTATTACAAACGCTAAAGCCTTTTTAGAAATTAAAAAAGAATTTGGCTCGTTCAATCGATATATTTGGAAATTTACGCAAGGCAAACCCTTAGTTAATCACTTTCATAAAAATTCTGAATATCCAACTAAAACAGACTTAAGTGATCTGATTTCTAAAGACTTAAAAAAAAGAGGATTTAGGTTTGTTGGCAGCACAATCATTTATGCCTATCTTCAAGCCGTTGGGATTGTTGATGATCATCTCGATACTTGCTTTGTCAGACAAAAAGATCAGCAAAAATGGTTTGTATATATGATACAAACAAAAGATGAAAAGCTTTATACAGGTGTATCATTAGATGTTTCAAGACGTTTTATTGAGCATCAAAGTCAAGATAAAAAATGTGCAAAGTACTTGCGGGGTAAGGGGCCGTTAAAACTTGTGTATAAAGCACAGCTTGGCACTAAATCACAGGCTTTAAAACAAGAAAGACTCATTAAAAAAATGAATAAACGGCAAAAGCTAGCTATGATTAATAAAGGTGGCTAAGTATACAAGATCAGTGATATGACCTCGAGTTTCATCAATGATAACCAGCGTTACCTTATTATTAAGGGAGCCCTATCTAAAGAAATCTGCGATTTATTAGCAGAATATGCCATTTTTAAAGAGTCCGTTAAGCCAAATGCTAAAAAAGGCATTTTGATTAATGTTCATAGAGAATATGGCGATCCCTTGATGGAAACCATGTTAAATAAATTAACCCCCTTAATAGAAAAAGAAACGGGATTATCACTTTGGCCTACCTTGTCATTTTATTATGTCTATAAAAATGGCCATCAACTACAAAAACATAAAGATAGAAGCTCTTGCCAAATTGTAGCTGGGTTATGCATTGGTGCAGATTCCGAGTTTAAAAAAGATAATGGACAATGGCCTCTGATTCTAAACATAAATGGCGAAGCTTTGCCTATTAGTCTTGATTATGGTGACATTCTAATTTTCAAAGGCAGTGAAACTGAGCATTGGCGTGATGCATTTACTGGAAAGTGGTTTGTTAGCGCTATTTTTGGATATGTTGATAAAAATGGCATTTATGCATTTCAGAAATTTGATCAGCGAAAATCGCTTGGTAGACCACACGTCGGCATGTTTAATTGGTCTTTTGGCTATATTAAAAACGACATTAAAAAAAGATTACATTCATTTTTTAGCAAAAAATAATATACTTTACTGGATGAACTGCCAGTGTTGCGGGTAAAAATTAGAAAAAAGTCTTAATGTGAACTATTAATTATAAAGATTAGATTAATTTAAAAAGGTACATAAGCGTGAGCAAAGATATAGAGCAAGCACCTGCACAAGAATCAAAATACAAAATTGATTTGCGAATTGGAACCAAAGAGATATGGATTAGGGCGCTTTATATTTTATTTTTTATTATTGCGGGTTATATCGCCGTTTTTGTTACTTTCTTTGTCATGGTTTTTCAGTTTATCGGAGAATTGATTTTCAAAAAACCAAATGAGCATTTGCAAAACTTTGGTGAAACATTAGGCCATTACTTTAGTGCACTTATTCGTTATATTACGGGCGCTTCAAGTGAAATGCCGTTTCCATTTCAATCATGGCCAAAATCAGACTCCACTGAAAAAAGAAAACATTAAATGCTATGAGTCAGGCTGTTTGTCCTGCTGCCCAGCCTGATGACCAAGCCCACTGAAAATTATAGCCACCAAGCCATCCCGTCACATCAACTACTTCACCGATAAAATATAAGCCTTTTACGTTATTTGACTCCATTGTCTTAGAGGAAAGGGCATCACAGTCTACGCCGCCTAAAGTGACCTCAGCTGTGCGATAGCCTTCAGTAGCGTTAGGCTTCAGTGTCCAAGATTGGAATATACTAGCGATATGGTTAAATTGGCTATGAGATATAGACTGCAAAGAGGCATTCGCTAATTCTTGTAAAAATAGTGCAACAATACGCTTTGCCAAAAAATCACTCATAAAGTCTTTCAATAATTTTTGCGGTGTTTGCTTTTGAGCATCTTTTAATTTTTGTAGTAAATTTACATCTGGCAAGAGATCAATCACTAAAGGCTCTCCAGGTTGCCAATAATTAGATATTTGTAAAATGGCAGGTCCACTTAAGCCACGATGGGTAAATAGGATATTTTCTCTAAATTGCTTGTTTGTAGCGCTTACTACGCTATTGTTAGAAACTCCAGAAAGAGAACTAAAATGTTCTTTATCCTTAGTGTGTAAGGTAATTGGTACAAGCCCAGCTCGTACTGGCCATACTTTAATATTAAATTGTTGTGCTATTTGATATCCCAGTGGTGTTGCGCCCATCGTCGGAATGGAGAGGCCTCCGCTAGCAATAACGAGAGATTGAGCATGATAGGTATGTTGGGATGAAGTGACTTCAAATCCGGCATCCGTTTTGGTAACGGATAGTATAGACTCATCCAGTTTGATTTTAGCGCCATAGGCTTCACATTCTGCTAAGAGCATGTTGACTATATCTTTTGCTTTATTATCACAAAAGAGCTGGCCGAGGGTTTTCTCATGGTAGGGGATCTGATATTTTTTAACCAGCTCGATAAAGTCCCATTGGGTATAGCGGCTTAAGGCTGATTTACAAAAGTGTGGATTATGAGATATGTACTTGTCGGGCGAAGCATGCAGGTTAGTGAAGTTGCAACGTCCTCCGCCTGACATGAGAATTTTTTTGCCTACTTTATTTGCGTGATCTAACACGACAACCT
>JBFXKR010000372.1:0-2954 GCA_050173595.1 Candidatus Berkiella sp. | reverse complement strand
TATCATATTTCATTAAATATGGCGATGGTGTTTTTAGTCACAAGCAGCTTTTTAAGCTTTGGGTTATTTGTATCAAGTTTATTTAGCAACCCAATCTTAGCACTTGGCTTTACTTATGTTATCGAGTTTGCCTGGCTGATGCTACAATGGCTAAATCCATTTCCAAAAAACTTTCAGTTTCTAGCTAAAGAACTATCATTATTAAACCATTGTCAACACGCTTTACTCGGTATTATCTACACCCCTGATCTCATCTTCTTTATTTTAATTATGATATTAATGCTAACTTTAACCACACGCCAAGTAAAACACAAAATGACCCATATAATGCTATGAAAAATCAAGTACTAAAAGAAATCAGTATTGTTATTATCTTGCTAATTGCGAGCTGTTCAATTTATGTGTTTTGCAAACAATTTGCTTATTACAAAGTACTTAGCTCTGATATGCTATCACCAACAACAGAATCATTGCTAAGTAGCTTTAATAGCGCTGTAAACATCACATTATTTTCTCAAAACGAGGAAACCTATCAAAAAACTAAATTATTTATTGAGCGCTATCAACATATCCAACCTTTAATACACTTTGATTGGCAAAAAGTAACCCCGCAAACTTTAACCTTGCCACAAAACGCGCTTGTGCTTAAATATGAACAAGCTAAGCAAGTCGTTGATCTTGAAAAAACTGATTTAAATGAAAACGCCCTGACAAACGCACTCTTTAAGTTGCATCGAAAACCAAACCAATGGGTGGTAATGCTCCAAGGGCATGGAGAACCCACACTTTATGGTACAAGCATGCGAGATTTTAGTTTTTTTCGCCAGGCTCTTGAAAATCAAGGCTTAAAAATCATACCTTTAAATTTACGTGAAACGCCTTTTATCCCAGATAACGCAAGTGTATTAATTATTGCTTCTCCTTTACATGCATTCATGCCAGCTGAAGAACAACTCATTTTGCAATACCTTAATGCTGGCAAGGATTTACTTTGGCTAACAGATCCCAAAGACCATGATACACCTTTTTTGAATACCTATCTTGGCATCTTTGGCCTTGAAGGGACCATTGCCGATAAGCACGGGCATCTTTTAGGCACACCACATCCTGCCATTACTCTTGTTGAGAAATATCCTGCTTTACCATTTGACACACCCACATCGCTTAGTGCTTTTCCATTTGCAAAAGCCTTAAGGTTACAATCTCAAGTTAATTTTTCCGTTCAGGCTTTTTTAAATTCTCATGAAGAGTCTTGGACAGAAAAAGAAATCGATGCTAAAACACTTTCCTTTGATCCTGATCAAAATGAAATCGCAGGCCCCTTAACATTAGGGTATATTTTGACTAAATCATTAGAAAATAAACAACAGCGAATTATCATAATCGGAAACAGCCGCTTTTTGAGTAATGGTGCCATTGAAAACTATGGGAACTTAGCCCTGGGATTAAACCTTATTTCATGGTTGCATCATGATGACAAACTTCTGCATATTTCACAGCCTATTGTCACAGATAGCATGTTATACTTACCCTTCGCTTGTGTCATCGCGATTACCTATGGTTTTCCTTCAATCAGCCTATTACTGTGCATTTTTTCAATTTTTCTGATGGTGAAACGTAAAAATAGAGCCCCTCTTCTTTAAATAACATCAAATCCTTCAAGCTTGAGCTAATTTTGACGATATCTCTAAAGTAGACACGATCAATTTAAGGGATCGTCATGTTTGATAAAGCGCCTTTACCTAAACATATTGTGATGATAATTATCCTGGTGATAACATCAATCATGATAGGTGGGTATGGGCTTTATTATCACTCAAAAAGGGAAATGGCTAAAAAAGATAGAGAATTTGAATTATTAAAAGAAAAAGAAATGCATGCTACTGAGAACTATAATGACTTAAAAAAGAAGTTTGATGTTGCATCAAATGATCTCGCCCAAATAAACAAAGACTATGAAGTTTTGCTACAAAAGCATCAAGAATGCAAATCAAAACAAGATGAGCTTCAAACAGCAAAAGATCAACTAACCCAAACCAATGAACAACTACAAAAAGAGCTGAATGAAGCTCAAGTCAAACTTGGCATATCACCTACAACACCTAATACTACTGGTAGCGATCATCCTGTCAAAATGTTAGATAATAACAAAAGCAATGAAAAATCAGCTAAACCAAATGAAAATGCTTTACAATGTCCTTCACCAGAATCGGTTACAAGCAATGCACAATTAGGCAGCTGGAAGGAAAATCATATCTCTTGGTGGATGGCCTTCACCAGCCGGCCTTTACTTGAAAATGAAAGCATAAAAGATCTATTTAAAATTCTCTATGATGGTAACTCGATTGCTTGCTACTATGCGTTAAATTCAAATACAGATACAAATACTTGGGTTGTTGTTAAAGGTGATGTTAAAAATAAAAGCTATAAACTCAGTGAAAAAGGATGGAGTTTATGTCCAACTGATGAATGCAAATCAATTTGTGAAAAAGAAAACCTCAAAGAATGCAGTTTTAGTATTGAGTAGCCACTTTACAACTTCAAGCCTGATTCGTTCAAAACTAAATAGCCACCACCCTGATCTTATCTCATTAAAATAGCTTTTCATAAATGCAAGAATAGCTTACACTTGGACAACTTTTATCTTGTATGAAATAACTAAATAGCATTCAATACACCTTAATCATATTTTTTTGCATTTGCTGTGCTATTGCGTTTGTGCTCGCTGCACCCATCCCCCCGTGGGACCCCTGCAGCTGCGCTCAAAAGCAATAGCACAGCAATACTTTAAATTTGTCCTAATTGCAATGAAAGGTATTCAAATGGATTGCATAGCGCTAAAGCCAAACTATATTGATAATATTCGCAAAGGTTACCCGTGGGTATACACCTTTGCTTTATAATCAACCCCCAGTCTTTTACCTGGAACACTCGTTTATCTTGGGGATGCCAAG
>JBFXKR010000371.1:0-2954 GCA_050173595.1 Candidatus Berkiella sp. | reverse complement strand
CAACATATAAACGATTACCTCGCCTATAAAGTGGTAATGCATGATGTTTACGGATCAGCTTTTCACTGACAAGGTCTTTGGGAATAGATTCTAAATCAATAGCATTGAGATCAAATAAGGGATCGCCAAATTCAACAGACGCAGTTTGTGCAATCAAATCATCAGCAATAAGTTTTTTTTCAACCAAAAAGGCAACAAAAGGGATCTTTTTCTTTGCGGCATGGTCAAGCGCTTGCGATGCTGTTTGTACATCAATTAGATTTGCTTGAACTAGCTTTTTAGCCAGCCCACTTAAAGAAACAGACTTTTGTTCGTTCATTATATTCGTATTCGATTTTCGATGACTAATATTAGCTCTGCTTTAAGTTTAGTCAACAGAATGTTTTGCACCAAGCTTATAACTAAATTTTGGTAGCATAGATCCACACAGTGCAATGCTAAATCCTGTGCCTAATAAAACGGAGGGTATCCACTGGGATATTCGAAAAAGTGCAGTTGCACTAAACCCTA
Organism: Candidatus Berkiella sp.; assembly: GCA_050173595.1. Taxonomy (GTDB): domain Bacteria; phylum Pseudomonadota; class Gammaproteobacteria; order Berkiellales; family Berkiellaceae; genus Berkiella. The sequence goes on along the minus strand of JBFXKR010000371.1, from coordinate 2,444 downwards.
AACTAAAATCTTGATACAGCATTTGGGTAAGTGTTCCTGTGATGGTTTCTAAAACCCCTATGTTTCCAGGTGTGATAGGCACTATCATTGTCAACAAAACCACGCCAATCATAAATAGACAATCCGTAAAGGGCAATGGATTCCCAAGAGACATAAAGATTACATAGAAAATGATGGCTGTTAATGCATTTAAGGTAAACAATGAGAGTGTTGCTCCAATTAAAGCACCTGGACTATTGAGCAGGGTGTGTAGGGCTACAGTTAATTTAGAAAAAACGCTGGGCTTTGAGGCGTTGCTTTGTAAAGAGGGAAAATATCTCTTTATCAAGAAAAACATTAGAAAAATAGCAAAAATCAAAAAAACGGCTAGCGCACACAAGTTATATATATTAGGAATTTTGGCATCAAATAATCCTAATAGGGTAAAAGCACTACTGAGCAACAAAGTGAGCAGAAAGTAAATAAACATCACGTGAAAAAAATCTGAGGTTTTCATTTTGTAGTGTTGGCGCATATAAATATATCGAAATCCAACCCCTGGCCGGTAGGGTAATAACTGATTAAGCAAATTAGCAATAAAGCTTAATCCAACCCAATCATGAAACTTAATGTGTATCCCGAGTGTTTGACAGAGTACTTTAAATGCAAGTCCTCCGCAGGCAATCATTGGGATCTGCAGGATGATGCTGATAAAAAGTAGATAACTATTCACCTTTTTAAATTGAACAAAAATATCTTTTCCAAAATAGAAAATGAGTCCTGCTATGATGACAAATAAAAGCAGGTAGCTAGTGATTTTTGCGAATTTCTTTAAGTGATTTGACATGCATTTTTCGCATTTTTTTCAAAGATGTTTTTAAAGGTTTCTTATTAGGTTGAAATTGTTGATTGTGGGCATAAAGCAGGGTAGTTATTTGTTCAGAAACAAGCCCAATTAAAAAAATTATCACAGACGCTGACAAGAAAACAGCACTCATATTGGTGAATCTACCTTGGGTTGAATAGGTATAAGCATAGTTAGCAATGCCTGCGAAAAAATGTATGAGTGCAAGTGGAAGAAATATTTTAATAGGAGAATATAATATGGTCATTTTGTAAATAATGAGTAAAAATCTGATGCCATCTTTAAATGGTTTTAGATGACTTTTGCCGATTCGTTTTTGAACATCAATTGGCGTATAAGCAACGGAATATCCTGCTCTAAAAAATGCCATAGTGATGGTTGTTGGCGATGAAAAACCATTTGGAAGCATATATAAAAATTCTTTAAATTTTTGAGCATTTACAATTCGACATCCTGATGTTAAGTCAGCAACATTTTGCCCAACTATCAAGCTAGCAAGACGATTATAAAATGCATTGCCAACAAATCGTAATGTATTTGCTTGAGAGCTCCTGTCTCTGGCGCCCACAACCATGTCATAACCTTGTTGATATTTTTGAATGAGCGGCTCAAGATGCTCAACCTGATGTTGTCCATCGGCATCCATGAAAATCAGAACGTCAGCATGTGCGTTTCTTGCGCCGGTTTTGATTGCTGCTCCATTGCCCATGCTATAAGGATGTGAAATAACAGTAGCGCCTAAAGTTTGCGCAATATTGGCTGTGTTATCGGTTGAGCCATCGTCGACAACAATGATTTCAAAATGGGCATAGTGTTCTTTTAATTTCAGGAGAAGGCCTTTTAAACCTTCTTCTTCATTTTTGGCGGGTATCACAATGCTAACACTTTTTAATAAATGATTCATTTTGATTGCCTGCTTGATTTCATTTCATCCCTGGCTTTTAGAAGTTTTACCACTTTATCTGGAAGTTTTCCTTTTAATTGAGTATTAATTTCATCAATTGTTTCTTGAGCTTGATTTAATTTGCCACTTTGTAGCTCAAGATAAGCTTTCTGAATTAAGGGATCTATCCTTTTGGGATAGATCTTAAATGATTCATTTAATAAATATCTACTTTGATCCACATTTTGCTGCAGTAAAGCTAAACCACCATCAAGGTGATATAGTACCGATTTGTACATAGGCTTATACCAAAGAAAAGGGTTTTTACTGGCTTCTTGAATAATCAGTCGTAGTTGTTCTTTATTAATGGCTTTGCAGTTTTGATTGAACATATTTTGAACCATCTGATCAAGTACCAGTATCACATAGGGCGTGATAGCGCCTTGTTTTACTTTAACTGAGGCCTCTTGATACAGCTCTGGTGGTACAGATTTTCCATGGCAAAAGATGAGAATTTTGTGTAAGGCTATACCTGCATTGTAAGGTTCTAGCATTTGTGCATAATCAAGCTCTGCAAAAGCAGACAGATAATCTTTGTTTAATAAATACCAATTAGCGAGTTCAATATGCACCCGGCCTGATTGGGGATGGTGCACAACTTCGTGTGCCAAAAAACGCTCCGGACTAGACCAGGCATAAGAACGTAAATCCGTTACT
>JBFXKR010000370.1:0-2962 GCA_050173595.1 Candidatus Berkiella sp. | reverse complement strand
TTTGAAAAAGATAAGACACAACTATACCACTTTCCTGCCTCTTTAACTTTAAACCAATGGGCGCTAAGCGGATTGTGGAAAATTGAAGGCGAAAAAGCCCTTTCACAGGGAAATGAATGCGCTTTAAAATTTCATTTCAAAGCTAAGAAAGTGTTTTTGGTGATGGGAAGTAAAGCGAATCATCCCATTTTCGTTAATATACTGCTTAACAATCAGCCAGTTACAAAAGAATCAGGCATAGATGTGATAGACAGCCGTATTCAGGTTAATGAATATCGGCTCTATGAGCTCATATCCCAACCGGTGAATTCACAAGGAATGCTTGAGATTAGAGTCAATGATTCAAATTTGGAAATATACGCATTTACCTTCGGTTAAAGGTGGATAACCCTTTAATTTAAAAGGTTATCCATAAGCGTTAAACTGCAAAAACAGGATCAGTGTAGCTAGGTAAATGCTCAATGACATGGCATTCATGGGCGCAAGTTGTGCCAACAGTATTTGAAGTACTTTGAATGGGTGAGGAGCCTAAACCCGCAATATCATGGTTTAAATCAAGTACATCGGCAAGTTCAATTGCTTTAGATTTAATATTCTGCTCAGCACTGATATTAACAAACTGATTTAAAATGTTAACGCTGCTTTTGTCTGCTTGATATTCAGGATGAAATTGGCAAAGCATAATGGATTTACCATCAATCGCTTGAGTTGCTTTAATCACGCCATCTCGTGATGTTGCGACCACTTCTAAAGATTTAGCCACATCTTTTACCGCTTGGTGGTGGTAGCTTGGCCCAATTAAGTTATCATCAATCACTGAACCGATAAGACCGTCTTGTTTATGAGAAGTTAGTAAAACATGTCCGGATGGGGTGTCTATATGTTGAAATAAAGTACCACCTAGATAGACATTCATTAACTGTGAGCCATGACAAATACCAATGATGGGTTTATTCATTTCAATGGCCGCTTGTGCGAGTGAAAACTCTAATATTTCACGATAGTAACTATAGCTTGGATAAGAAGCCGTGTTAGATTCGTTGTAAAACTCAGGATGAACATCAGGTCCACCTGGGATCCAAAGTGCCTGCGCAGATGACATGATGTGATGCGCATAATCATGAATTGACTTAATCAGCGGTTGTTCTGAATTAATGACTTGCTCTGCAATCGTGCTATCCTTTAGGCCATTAGCTTTAATATCTCGAATAACGTTTAACACTTCCTTTGATAATTGATAGTCATTAATATCTTCATCATATCTAGCAACAGATACTGGATTGGCGCCATATTGCTTAAGAATATAATAAGGTGTGTCATGCCAATCTGGGTCGTCTACTATCACAACAGTTGGCGAAATAAGATGTTTATTCGAATTTTGAAAAACATAGTCATTTTGATACTGTTGATTAAATACAATATGGTTATCAAATAAATTATTTTGAAAGTCTAAGGTGTTTTCAAATTTGGATTTGGCAAAAATTGTTTTATTGATGCTCGAGTCTGTAAATGAGCCATTTGAGAAATCGCAATTATAAACTTTATTCTGAGACATTGTCGCGTTATTAAAGGTAGCTTTGTTAAATACGGAATCTGAGAATGTACTGTGTTCAATCGCGACATCACTAAAAATACTTGATGATAGGTTTGCATGATCAAAATTAACATGGTTAAAAGAAACATGATCAAATAGCGCATGCTGAAGATTTCCCGTAAATGTAACATTTTTAAATTCACAATCTGAAAAATCAATCTTTTGAGTATCTAAGATCTCAATGGAAATGTTTTCAATAGTTGGAGAAAAACCTTGTTCAAGCAAATAGTTTGAAAATGAAGTGCTAGATTGATAGCCCAAGATTAATTGGTTAAATGCTGTTTGATTTAAGGGTGCATTTGCGCGATTCAACATGTCATATCTCTTAGTTGCAAAACTTAAGCGCGCAATTATATATGCAAATTAGTTATACAAACAACAATTGTATTAAATTTTTACAAAGAAAAGATAGCTCGATAACTGATTATTATCCTGATACAGAATGGATTTGTGCAGATCTAAATGATTACGAGCATATTTCTAGCGTAACTTAAAAAAAATCTAAAACAAAAGTGACGTGATTGTATTGTTAATATGTAATTATGAGCATATTTAAGCTATTCCCAGCTTTTAACAATTGAACTAAATAATGGTAAATTATTTGTGCAAATACAAGTATCTTATATTTATTGTAGATAAATCAGCGTAATACCTAGATTTAAGTTAATTATTGAACCTCTTATAACAATGTGACGTCAAATATATATGTTGTACATAATATTTAAACAGTCATGGTGCCATCTGAAACTGAAGAACAACAGCCAAAGCCAGATAATGATGTCTTTGATTTATCATTTAAGGCAGCGCTTGATAAATTTTTAATAGACTCATCCTCAGATGCGCTTGATGTTGTTTTTAAATCACAAGAATGGCAAGACAGTATAGCCGTTCGCAATAATATTATATTGAATTCACTCTCACTGTGTTTTTCAAAAAGTAATTCGATATTGTATGAAATGCTTATTCAACAACTAAGGATAGATGATGATGTATTAAAGAAATTAGGGGACATAGTCAATCAGAATATTAATAAAAATATGGATGGTCTTGATGATGGATTTTTGAGCAATTTAGTTAATTTATCTCCCAAAATACTTAAATCACTGGATAGTGAATCATTAATACGAATATCAAACGCTTTAATTGATGTTGGTGACACTAAACAAATTGTTCAATTCTTACAAAACATAAATACTAAGAAATATAAGGAGATATTTTTACATTTAATAGAATCTGGTGTTGCTTTATCTAACTATATTCATGAACCAGAAATTCTTACAAAGCTATATTGGTTTGCACAGTATGATTTGAGTTCATTTAGAGATATACAAAGAAAAGCTCAAGAATCAGGTAAAGATGAGACAACGT
>JBFXKR010000369.1:0-2965 GCA_050173595.1 Candidatus Berkiella sp. | reverse complement strand
AAACTAATAATATTGCCAAGAGCATCATAATAAAAAATTAAAGCATTAAACAAAGCACAATCTAGTATTTTTTGCTTTGTCAAAGCAGGGTTTGAGCAGTTATCTGTGAATTCGAACAATTTTGCATAGCTTACGCCATCTCGAATATGTGCAACGTCTCTTGCACTACCAAAATTTCTTTCATACTTATATTCTGGCGATACATTGACTGCTTGACACCCATCGATTACGTGTCGACGCTTCACCGATGATTGTGATATGAGCTGCCTATCAAAACGCTCAACAAGTAATGTTGGATGCTCTCCAAAATATTTCAAATTTACATTCGCAACCGTCAACCCACAATGTTTTGCTAATTGCATTGTAATGTATTCATTTAGTACCAAATGAGATAATTTACGTTTTTCAAATTTAAGAATATGAGTAGAGCATAATGCACCTTCACCAAAGCCCATTTGACCTTCTTGGTTTATCACCACGTTAATTTTATCTTGAACACCAGCGACAGAAAGGCGTGGTTTTCCATCCCAAATTAGCAAACTGCGATTATCTTTCTGCTCTAAGCGCGCAATTAACTCTGCATCTGAAATTTCACGAAAAGATCCATTTTTAGGATAATTTTCACCTGTTGGCAGGATAATGAGCGCCCCTGAAATATCTAAACCTAACGCTCGTATTAGAGCATATGTGTTGTATTTACTTAATTGAAAACAACTGACTAATTCATCTAGCGCATTACCTTCTGGCAATAGATTGCGTAAAAAGCGTTGAACATTTATTGGTGGAATATCATTATTTAAAGGCAGATGAGGAGAAACAGCATAACCTGTTTGTTGCCATTTCTGATTGTATTGCCAAAGCAATTGATCATTTCGTAAAGTTAGTTTGGCTATAGGGCTTTTTCCTACATAAACATCTAAGCTATGTTCACTCCCAGTCATTATTAGCCTCATCATCACTAATCCATGGCATTATGCATAACTTAATGCCTAACCCTGAGCAGATCTGCATAATGGTGCTAATTTGGCTTTTGCCTTGTCCATGTTCGACATCCATTAAAGTTTGCTTGGCAACGCCGCATAAAGCTGCTGCATCTTCAATACGTAACTGACTTTGTGTTCGCCGAGCTTTAACGGCTCTGCCCAATAAAGCGGGAGAAAAATTTTGATTCAGATCAGGCGTTGGCATTGCTTTGATATGTTTTGACATAAAAATCCCAGCACACTAGTATTTTACGATTTCAAAGGCAAAAACACTTAATAATCCTACTATAATAGGATTTAATTAAAAACTCAAGGGTTTTCCAGTATTAATCCTATCAAGGTAGGATTTTAGGACGCTAAACTTAACAAAATCTCTGCCAAACCTGAGGCCGCACTGTAAAATGGCGAATGATCGCAATCTAGGGAATAAACCTCGCAAGCCGTGGTTTGCTGCATTTGCCTTTGTGTTTGGATGCTGATCATTTTATCTTGAAGACATTCGATATATACCTTTGGTAATAAGCTAAAACGATTCTCACTTAAATGAACTTTTTCCCCAAAAGGCGCCATGGGCTCAGGTGAAAATAAAGATGATATGCTTTCAAACACGCCGTTTTCACAGGTTTGATACGCATAATCTTTCATGGCATTCACATTGGCATGAAGGAGCATATTTTGGGTATCAATGCCCATCATTTTTATAAATCGTGATGGCGGAATATTAGCAGTGATATCATGTAAGGACTGACCATGCATGGGTAAAAATCCTGCCACGTAAATTAATTGCTTCACCTTTTCGCTGTTAACCGCCGAAATCACCATGCCGGCAAAACTGTGCCCCACTAAAATGACCTCTTGCGGCGCACGCGAAACCAAGGCTTCAATGCAATTGATATAATCTTGTAAATGAATGTTGCTAGCTTGGGTTTTATCATTGCCATGACCTGGCAAATCAGGCGCAATAACGCTATGCCCTCGTTGTTTGAGCATGAAAGCAACTTTTTCCCAACACCAAGCGCCATGCCAAGCACCGTGTACTAAAATATAATACGCCATGAGCGCTCCTATAAAATGGACTTTAAATTAGCTGCAATCTGTTGGGCGGCTTTATTGGCACCAAAAGCAGTATAATGATAAGCATCATAAAAATGCTCGGGATCTTGAGGCATCAGTTTGGCCAAGTCTATCACCAGCACGGATTCTTTTTGCCCTACTTCACGAATAATCTCATTAAATCGATGATACAAAGCATCATCTCTCACCCGATTGCCTTGCGTCATTAACACTGGTCTAATCTCTTGAATTTTGCAAATCGCCACAAATGTTTGTAAGTTTTTCCTAAATGCTTCACTAATAGCATTATCATCAACTTGATGATCTTTGCTTGGAAACTCATAACGGGTAAACACATTTTTCGACGATTGAATATGGCTTTTAAGGGAATCTTGATACCAATAAGTGCCTTGTGATCTTAAAATGGCCAAATCATTTATATTATGCATAAGCACCACCATATTGGGTTTCATGGCCAGTACTTTGTTCAATAAAATATTAATCGAATGTTGAGATTCATTTGCAGAAACACCACCATTATAACTGTTCACCGTTTTGCCTAAATCCTGCTCTAACAATCGACCGACCACATAAGGAAAACGCTCATGTTCATCCATATACAAGCATTCCGTTGTTGAACCACCCAGGAAAACAATTTTTAAATCTGGGTTTTCATGAATGCCTGATGGCATAATAAACCCATCTTTATCCGTAGCAAGACGATAGTATTTTCGCTCTATCACATTTGGTGCAATGTTTTTAATATAGTTTCGGGTCGGCCTTTCAAATTTTTCATGGCTAGGTTTATGCTCGCGCAGTTTAATAAAACGCCCAATATTGTTATCAATGATTTTGCTCACATAACGCTGATGTACCACTTTTTTTATACTTTTGTTTTCAAACTCAGTATGTTTGTTGTTTAAAAACTT
>JBFXKR010000368.1:0-2976 GCA_050173595.1 Candidatus Berkiella sp. | reverse complement strand
TAACAGGTTTTTTTCTGGCAGGATTTTTATTGCTTATTGCCTTTTTTAATTGCTTTTTCCATATGGCTATTTATGACAAATTGTATTTATCTGGTTCTTTTTATCGGGAAACGTTTCAGTTTTTTTGGGGCAAGCAAGGTATCTTAATAAAATTGACAATACCTTTTTTGCGCTATCTTTCACCAAGCTTTCATCCAAATAATGCGAAAGAATATACCTCACCTGAGCAACGCGCTCAACGAATGTTACTCATACAAAAAGCATTGAGCGAATAAAGATTTACCTACCACTACATCCTGGGTTGGTAACAATCGGCAAATTAAACAAGGCATATTCTTTTGGTATCGCTCTTGAAATATAACCAAAAGCAGATAAATGTGTTTCATCTGGATTAAGTTTTGAAAGATGAATTTGCTGGGTGCCATTACGATTGAGCATCACCATGGGAACAAAACGCACGCCATTGATGTAGGTGCCACTTGCTGTTTTTGTGAGTCCAAGCAGCAAGATAATGGTGCTGCGTGTTCTGGTTGAGCCTTGAAAACTCACAAAATTACCTAATGAATAACTGATTAAAGTTTGGCGATTATCTTTTGTGGTATATTGTTCAACTTCTTGTAGTACGTGTGGATGAGAACCAATCACTGCATCGGCACCGGCCTCTAATAAGAGATGCGCAAAAGCTCTTTGCGTACTGTTGGCTTTTTCTTGATATTCAGTTCCCCAATGTGGTGTGATAATAATCGCATCTACTGAAGATTTCAGCGCTTTGATTTTATCAAGAATCCATTTTTTATCTTGTTCTTTATAGCAATATCGGATCTGATGTTCATTATCATCAAAGCCGTTGGTATGCTCGGTGCAGGCTATCCAGGCAATTTTAAGTCCGTTTTTTTGCGTAATGGTGAAAAATGGAGATTGGCTGCCACTTTTTCTTGAGCCTACATGTAAAATGCCATGATTTTCTAGTTGTGCTATGGTTTTATTTACGCCAATAGCGCGTCTATCTAAAGTATGATTATTGGCTGTTGAAACAAGGGTAAAACCGCTTTTTTTCAGATCTTGTGCTAGCCTGGGATGATAGTTAAATGCAGGAAAATCGGTATACACAGTATAATCAAAGCGATTGGGATCGCTACCTTCTTGTAAAGATGCATTGATGCCAGGTGCAATCGGCCCTTCTAAATTCGCATAGACAATATCAGCGGCGTTTAAAAATGGTTGTGCTTCTTTCCATAAGCTATCGTAGCCTTGTTTAGATGCTTTTTCTTGAAGGGGACGATGAAATAAAAGATCGCCCATTGCCGCAATGGTAACTTGTTGCCCTTTGTCACAAGCATGATGAAATTTCAGGTTATTCTTTTGTGCTTGAGCGATAGGTTGGCCAAATATAAGTAGAGCAACTGTGATTAAACAACGAAGACGTTTTTGCATTGCATTGTTACGTTAAGTGGGGGATATCTTGAGTATAGTTTATATCACAGGGATTGAGGCTTGCAGGAGAAGGGGTAGTACGGCAATGCTGGGCAACAATGGCACCCAACATTGCCTAAGTATTAAGAGCAGCAACCAAAAGAAAGCTTTGATAAATAAGCGCCTGCTAGTTGCAAGAAGCTTGGCTCTACAATAACGTCATCACCTTCAGGGCTATGGGATAATGCAGAAGCTACTTCGTCTTGACCTTCGTCATTGCCACCCCAAACGAGAAACAATTCTTTTTGATTTAGTGTTTTCATTGTTTTCACCTTTGTATCTAAAGTTTATGTTTTGCGAATCGCATCTTACTTACTTAGCTTCGGAATATCAATATAAAGGAGGATGAGATAGGTGCTTCTATGTATGGGATCAGCATATATCAAATAGTTGATGAGTTAACTTTCAAATTGTGGATTTTAAATTGATCAAATCTCTCATATACCTTATAGTTAAATGACTATCATTAGCAGTTAGGTGTACTTCAATGATCAGGGGATCCCAGGGCGCTAGTATTCAACCTGCCATCAAGCGCTCCCACTCTACAGACGCTTTAGCAGATTTTGAACTAAGGGAAGACTTTTTAAAACTGCTAGCCAGTGCAAAAAAGATAGGTTTACCCTTATTAAAAAACAATGACCAAACAGCCACTCCCAATGATATACCTGTGACCGGCACTCAAGTATTTCAATCCGAAAAAGTGTATAAAAATGCGATTTTTCTTTTTGCTGATATGCAAGGTTATACTGAACGCTCAAAACAACTAAGTCCTTTAGACATTATCAAACTGCTAAATCCAATTTATGACAAATTCTATGAATTTGCACAAAAAGAAAAACGTTTTGGCGTTGAAGTGATTAAGCTCACAGGCGATTGCATTATGTTAAGCGCATGTAATGCTAATACCAAGGCGTCTACTGTTGAGCAAGCCAAAGCAATGCTTAGAGTAGCACTTTGTGTTTCTCATTCTCTAATGGAATTAAATGATAAATCGGATACTGCTCCTATTTATTTTCGGTTTGGATTGCATGTAGGTAAAGCAGCCAGAGTCAAGTGTACTTTACCAAGTGGCCAAGTGACTATAGATTGGCTAGGTCATGATGTGAATCTTGCTGCAAGATTGGAAACATCCAGTTTGCCCAATCAAATACAAATGAGCGAGCAGTTCCATAACTTAGTAAAAGGGTCGTGTCAAAGTGCACCTTGCACGCATGAGGTGAAAGATTTTTCACAACTTCATACGTACTTTGCTGAGACGTCACCCCGTAAAAGTGCTAAATATACGCCTTTGAATGATTCGTTATCGGCTTCAAAAACACGCCGGGGTTCTTTTTCTACCCCAGATTTGCATGCCTTAGATGAATTTAGAGATATCACATCTGACTCTCCGACCACTTCGATATTAGCTTTATAAAGTGTATAATGCCTACCTAATTTATTTATCTAAAACTTAAAGATATATGCCAATACTGACGCTAAAAAATCTGTACTTATCTGTTGGGC
>JBFXKR010000367.1:0-2979 GCA_050173595.1 Candidatus Berkiella sp. | reverse complement strand
TAAGGGCAACCCAACGCAAGCAGCGCTAGGGTTTGCCAAAGGTTGCCAAGTCGAGGTTAGTGCTTTAAAGACACTGGAAACACCGCAAGGCTCTTGGCTAGTGTATGAGTATGAAGAGCCTGGCAAAAAACTGATTGAGATCTTAGCTCAAATCGTTGAGCAAGCATTATCCAAGCTTCCCTTTCCTAAAAAAATGCGCTGGGCAAATCATGATTTTGATTTTGTTCGCCCTATTCATTGGGTGCTTGCTTTACATGGAAGCGAGACATTACCTATTTCCCTTTTTAATTTAAAGGCCTGCAATATTACCTTTGGGCACCGCTTTCATTTTCCTGATGCTGCCACCCTCAAATCAGCGCAAGATTATGAGACCATTTTAAAAGAATTAAATGTTATCGCTTCTTATACAAAGCGAAAAGAAATAATTAAAAACGGTATTGAAAAAATTGCTGCACAATTTAATGGCCATGCCCTGATAGAAGAAGAACTGTTAGATCAAGTCACCGGTTTGGTTGAATGGCCGGTTGTACTGCACGCAAACTTTGATAAAGCATTTTTAGATGTGCCCCAAGAAGCTTTGATTTCTTCTATGCAAAATCACCAAAAATGCTTCGCGATTAAAAACAATGAAAATAAATTATTACCGATGTTTATCTTGGTGAGCAATACACAAGCAACACCAGATGATAATATCATCCAAGGTAATGAACGCGTGATGCATGCACGCCTAAGCGATGCAAAATTCTTTTTTGATCAAGACAGAAAAACCCCATTAAACGCAAGGTTAGATGGGTTAAGAAATATGATCTTTCAAAAGAAATTGGGCACGCTTTATGATAAAAGCCAACGTATCGCAAAATTAGCCTTGGGTGTAGGCAAACAAATTAACGCTCCCAGTCATTTATGCGAACGCGCAGGAAAGCTTTGCAAAGCCGATCTTTTAACCGAAATGGTGTTTGAATTTCCAGAATTACAGGGGATTATGGGAAGCCATTATGCCCTTCATGATGGAGAGCCCTTAGAAGTAGCGCAAGCCATTAAAGAAAGTTTTTACCCACGATTTGCCAAAGATAGTTTGCCACAAACCCCTGTTGGCATCACCTTAGCTTTAGCAGACAGGCTAGATACGCTGATTGGTATTTTTGGCATTGGCCAAACACCCACCGGCGATAAAGATCCGTTTGGACTAAGAAGGGCCGCTTTAGGTATTTTACGTATATTAATTGAAAAAGCGTTACCGTTAGATTTAAACGAACTATGTCAATTAGCAAAACACGGTTATGGTAATTTGATAGACGATGAGGTTATCCCACAAATCATGACCTTTTGCTTTGAGCGTTTTAAAGCCTGGTATCAAGAACAAGGTATTAGCGTACAAACGATAGAATCGGTCATGGCTACACATCCTAACATTCCTTATGATGCGAGCCAGCGAGTTCTGGCGGTAAATCATTTTCAAACGCTACCTGAGGCGCCACAATTAGCAAGCGCCAATAAACGCGTTCGCAATATTTTGCAAAAAAATGCACTCACTTTTAACTTGCAAATGTTGCCAGAGATTTTTCCAAATTTATTTAAAGAATCAGCTGAATCTGAGCTATATATTGCCATTGAAGCATTAAAAGCAAAAACCGCGCCACTGATAGCACAAGGCAAATATCAAGAAGCCCTGGTTGCGCTCGCATCATTACAACAAGTTGTTGATGCCTTTTTTGATGGCGTGATGGTGATGACGGAAGATGAGGAGTTAAGACAAAATAGAATCAATCTGCTTTCTCATCTTTATGCTTTATTTATGCAAATTGCCGATATTGCCAAGCTTGCATTATGAAGTTAATCATTTTAGACCGAGATGGTGTCATCAATGAAGATTCAGATGAATATATCAAATCACCCCAAGAGTGGCACCCCATTCCCGGTAGTTTAGAAGCAATTGCTTTGTTAAACCAATTGGGCTACACCGTGAGTGTGGCCACCAATCAATCTGGCATCGCTCGAGGCTATTATAGCCTTGAAACCCTCATGCAAATCCATCAAAAAATGCACAACAGCGTTAATGCCTTGGGCGGCAACATCGACAGTATTTTTTATTGCCCACATGGTCCTGATGATAATTGTGACTGTCGTAAACCAAAACCTGGGTTGTTACATCAAATCAACTCACACTATGGCATTTCTCTGGAGAATGTTCCCGTGATTGGTGATTCGTGGCGCGATCTTCAAGCCGCTATCGCCGTAAAAGCAAAGCCTTTTTTGGTATTAACCGGCAAGGGCTTAAAAACCCAACAAACCCATCAAGATTCGCTTACTAAGGAGCATATCCGCGTATTTGCGGATTTGCTTAGCTTTGCAAATACAATTCATTCTTTGGTTTAACCAATCATCCAACAAGTATCACACCTTATCTTAAAGAGAGTGTTTATTCACTTCCCTCTAGTTATGCTATGTCCTTTGCACAAATACAGCCGGCACGAACTCGCTGTTTGTAGTAATTAAATATAGACATAAAAAATTGCCTTGGAGATAGATGATGTTACATGGGCCTGCTGATTTGCAAGGGTATTTTATTGATAGAGTCAATGAAACTATTAAAGGTGGAATAAATCAAAAAAACTCTGCATCCATTGAAGCACGTATCATTGCGGAGCTTGCAAACAGTATCGCAGACAATAGCAGAATAAACCGAGATAAGCCCTTACCGCTTGATCAAAAAGTGGATTTTGAACAAAAAGAGACTTCTTTGCTAGATTTAGCAAAGCAACATCAATGGAACAATCTATTAACTAAAATAAAAGAATTCTCAGATGCAAAACAACTGTGCCTTAAAACCATTCAAAGTGTTATTTCCCCAAGCGTTGTTGTGCCTGATCTAAAACCTCAAAAAGTGAGACGAAAACAATAAATTAAACGCACTTTGCATGATTTAATTATTGCTTCGATGTCGGATGAAACTTCCAATTTAACTCAGTTTCTTTCACA
>JBFXKR010000366.1:0-2985 GCA_050173595.1 Candidatus Berkiella sp. | reverse complement strand
TTTTTGATGAGCTTGACTGTGAGTTGTTTCATAACTTTGGCTTACTTGATGATAATGTTTCTTTTAGTTTTGATATGGTTGTATTATCAAGTGTTGAGTTTAATCAACCATACAACGCTAAGATGGAAAAATTCTTGATAGCTAGCCAAAGCTATGGTTTTGATTGCAAGAGCATGCTTGATAGCTATCGGGAACGTCATTATCGTACAAAACAAATGCTTCAATTTAATACACAGCTCTCAAATGTAAGCCGCGATGCACCTGCATTGATCAAATCTAAAAAATATAAAGATGCTCAAAGGCTAGTTGTATGAGCAAAGTTGCGCAACAGTGTCATAAAGTCGATAAATATTTTTTATCAACAATCGCTTCAAAGCCTATGGCATCTGCGTTATTGTTGGGAAATTTGCTAAGACTCGGCAAATCTTCTGATATTGAAGAGATGGCGCTGATTAATAGCAGTATTGGTCAAATTAAACTAAACATAAATCGTCATGAACTGCTCATTTTGTGGGATACCATTGCTAACAAATTGAAGAATTCAAGAGTGCTGGATCACCAAAACATCATTTCACTCAAATGTGTTCAATCACTTATTCTCTGTGAGCTTGAATTTTTCAAAAAGCTTAATCAAACAAAAATAATATCATTTGGACAAAGTTGCAATCATTACCGTATCGCAATGGTATCCCTTATTCGACGTCATCTGTATTTTGAAAACCTTGCAGATCCCTTTGAACACAATTTTAATTATGAATTTTTGCAAAACGCAGGAGTTGAGCAGAATCATTTATACCTGGCACAATTTTTGAAGCAGTGCGAATCACTGCCAACTAATGCATTAGTTATGCTTGGACGTGAAAATAGCGAAATTGCGCTTTTAATGTTAGATGACTTATATCATACCGATCTATATTTTGAGTTTGTATTGGCATTTGTAAAGCAACACCCCTCTATTCGCCAGGAAATAGCATCAAAGTTAAAAAGCTTGATTGAAAATTATCCGCTAACTGAAAATGAGTTAGTAAATCTGAATTTGTTGTTAGAACAGATCAGCATTTACCCTGAGTTTTGCGAACTTAGTCTTGCACAAAGAGTTGCTAGAAACCATCAAGGCGTTGCGCTAGATTTATCACAAGATTTGCGCCTGTTTTTGTTAAAATGTGTTGGCATTACAACAAGTTTTTTAACTTTTCCACCACTTGTTAATCATGTGTCAAATATCAGTACGTTTGCTGTGGCTGCTTGGTCTGGTGTTGGAATCTATCCAGCAGCTATCGGTGTTTGTTCCTCAGCTTTACCCGTTTCGATTCCTATAGCGGCAGCTGGCGCACTTACTTGGATGTCAAAGAGAGCAATTAATCAACCTCAGAAAGAAATACATTCTCAAGAAACGTCGAATTTAAGTAAAATACCAAAACCTCAAATTTATTCACGATAACAATGGAGTTTGATCATGGCAAAAGATGGTGCAATAAGCGCTGCTGTTCTTGAAATGTATAGTATACGTAGCATAGCAGGAAGGGGAGGATTATCATTAAATTCTTTAACAGATAATACACCTGAAAATAAATCAGCAGCATTTAAGGAATTTTTCAAAAATAGCCAACATAGCAAGGAATTTTTGCATCAAGGCGTTATGCACAAAGATTACAGTCAATATATTGATAGGCTTTTTTTTGAGCGTGCCTTAGAAACAGATCCAAGGTTTGCTCAAACCGATCAGGCGAGAATAGAAGCAAGACTTCAAGTATATAACAAGCTGCCAATCAATCGTAATCTGAACTATAGCCCATCTGCTAAAGCTGAAATAGTCTTAAACAATTTAAACAAATGTGAAGTATCAGATGAATTGAAAGAATCTATTCGAAAAAATGTGTATTCAGATATGTATCGATTCGCTATTAATGAGTCAAAGCAAAGGTTGATGATGAATCAGCAATTTGTTGAAGCTGTTAATCGTGCAATGAGTGAATATTCGTTGCATAACCACTTTAGACCAAAATTATAAATCTGTCTTCATGAGCATCCATTTTTATTTAAACCAAAAATGGATGCTCCTTAAAGCACTGTCATTTTCAAATTTCCTGCTTGTCGCGCTAATAGCCCCTAGAGCAACTCCCTAATTACTAACATTTATTATGTTGCATATGCATCTATTATTGAACTATTTGATAAGGTGTACTGTCAATCAAGTAACTTCTATAGAAGGTACTGAAATGGCAGCATATGAGCTAGAGCAAAACAAGCTTCCAGTTGCTTCTTTGAACATGAAGCTATCTGTTGGATATGAGCGTGTCCCGATGACAAGTGAGCTTAGGGAAGTGTATCAGGAAGAACTCATCTATAGTCAAAAAATGTTTAATAACATTCTTAGACTAAAGAAGGTGTTGCTTGCTGTGTTTAATAGTCAATTATGGGATTGTGAACACAGTGGTGCAAAATTTACCTTTACTAACAAGGAAGATAGAAGCAATCAAATAAAAGTAACCAAAGGCAAAGACGAAGTCAAACTCAGTGGCATGCCTGTATCGAAATTAATTGAAGCAGTCATTCGTTATGAAAACGTTGTTGCTGTAGATGTTGAATATTTTGTTGAGGCTTTAACTCTCCCTGATGCTGTTGGATTTATTGAGCAGCTACAAAAAAATAATTTTGATGTATCGATGCTCTCTGGCCTTGATTTAAAGTCAAAAACACCTTATGAGCTTCACAAAGTTTTAGACAAAATTAAGGGTGATGTTGGTGGTAAAAGCATGATGGGTGCTAAGCCAGCAGCTAAAAAGAGAAAACCCAAAAATAGGTGAAAATTTCAATGAGACATTAGTATGCTGCAAATCACCAAGTCAAGGAGTTATTTGCTGTTAGCCTAAGGAAAGAAATGATCCATAACATTTCATTAGCACATGATAATCATAAGTGTCTTTCGATGCTTTAATAGCATCAGTCCATGTTTCCACTTGTGTTTGTTGCTGTTTTTCACGA
>JBFXKR010000365.1:0-2986 GCA_050173595.1 Candidatus Berkiella sp. | reverse complement strand
TTATGCAAACTGATGTTAGAAAAGTAATTGGAATTGAAGCAGCTATCTCATTGCATCAACAAGCAATAGACTGTATTTCTCAAGTAAAAGCAGATCTTCCATTTTATTGGGAGCACAATCGTGATTGTGAATTCATTCAAGACAATTTTTTGCACGTTTCTTGGGATGAGGCAACAGTGATCTATAGTTGTTCAACCTGTTTTACACAATCATTATTAATACAGATAGGCAATAAAATAAATCATACACCCAATATCAACAAAGTATTTTCATTGCGCCCTCTACCTACCATCACTATGCCGCTTAAAGGTGTTTTTCAAGTTGAGTGCAGTTGGGATTCTGCTTTATGTTTTTTCTACTCTCAAATTTGAATCCATATTTTGATGCCAACGTTTGAGAGTGAGCCAAAAGAAGAAAGCTATTTGAGCACCACATGACACAATGGCTAATAATGTGTTTTGTCCCCAACTTGGCAACAAAATAGGAAGTAAAGTCCCAAGCCCCAGTGCTTTTAGCAATAGTGGGAATAAAATATATAAAATAAATATATATAAGAATGCAGACCCAGTGGCACTACGCGGGCTTTTAGCAAAATTAAAAAAGTGAATTAAACAGATATCTCGCATTAAAAATAAAACAGTTGTTAAAGTAAAAATACTTGGTGAAAAATCCTTAAAAATTGAATGAGAAGTCTGTGCGAAAGCAACCAGCAGACCTAAAATAACGGTTAGGCAAAAAGAAATTGGCCACCAAGGCAACTGCTGCAAGCTTTCAATGATATTTTTTTCATGAATGCGAGTGAAAAAATATTTGTAGCGTATCACTGATAGGGTATCAGAGAACAAAGCAAAATAGGTGAGTGCTTGAGCGACAAAAAAGGCAACATATAGGGGGGCCTTTAATAGTTGATGTTGAAGATCTCGCAGTTCAGTTATACCAATACTATCAAAAGGTAGTTTTTCTGCTGGCATAAGGCCTGAAAAGTAAATAACGCAAAAGAGGTTAAATAGCGCCCAAATCCAAGGAATGTTTTGATATTGCAACTCTTTACAAAATGAACGCTGTAACCCAACAATCGTCCAGCCAAGAAAAATCATTAAGGAATAAAGTGCAAATGGGCCAGTTGCAAAGGTCATACCATGCCAGGTAAGCGTGGTGTTTAGTTTCAGGGCGCTAAACGTGAATTTGGTAATTAAAATGCCAATCGTTGCACCAAAAACAAAATAGCGAAAAGAACGGTTAATTTTATCCGATCTTATCTGATTCAGTATTTGTAAACTAAACAATAATGCCAATCCTTGGCTAAATAATCCTCCTAGCAGTAAAAGTATGATTTCTTGAGGAACACTTAAAGAAGAAGATACAATACCGAGACTCTCACTAAATAAAGGTCTTGTTTCACTGTTATGAAAGCAAACATAAAATAGTAAACAAATGAATGCGCCATACCAGCTGTAGAGTGTAGCGCCGATGAGTTTTCCCCAAGTCATTTGGGTTGGTGAAATTGCGGATTGGCGTTGAAAATCCCACGTTGAATTGGTAACTTCGTCGATCACCGTCTCTGAGGCGCGCTTAGTACCCCATAAAAATATAAATATACAGGCAAGGTTAAAAGTAATGTCGCCACTGCTTTGCAAACCACCGGTGAGATAAAACAAATAGGCGATTAAGCTAATAACAACGGGTGTGATGATAACCCGGTGAAACGTAAAATCGAGCCATATATTGCGACGTAATTCTGGGTTAACTATCACAACTCATTCCTTTGTAGGTTTATCTTTTGCATTCTTTTCTTTTGTTTTGTGGCGCTCTGAAAGTTCAAGGTAGACATCTTGCATACGTTGTTTTTGTTCATGGACATTAAGCACAGGAAGATCTTTTTCAATCAGCATTTTAAGTAAAGCTTGTTGAGAGTTTTGATCGCCTTTGAGCGCCAGTATGGCGACATTCCCTTCAACTGATTGAACATTGATGTTAGGTAAGGACTTTAAAATATCTGTAAATTGGGTAGCATCATTTGCAAATTCAACTTTGATGATAACAATGTTGGGCGCGCGATCCCTAAGATTGCTTTGCTCTACTAACTGACCTTCATCCAACACAATCATGTTGGAACAATAATCTTCTAGTTCCGACAAGATATGTGATGATACGACTATTGTCATTCCTTCTTTTTGTAAGGTAAGCAACAACTTCGATAAATGAAATCGTGCTTGAGGATCAAGACCTGCTGCAGGCTCATCTAATAACAATACTTTGGGATGGTGAATGATGGTTTGGGCTATCGCCAATCGTTGGCGTAGGCCGCGTGATAGTTTTCCTGCGGCAACATCTTTGTGTTCAGTCAGCTCAAGTCGTTTTATTGTGTCTTGTACTTTAGTGTCGATGTTGCCTTCGCAGCGATGACTTTGTGCAAAGAAAATTAAATTTTGAGTCACGGTTAACTGATCATAAAGGCCATAGAAGTCACTAAGGTAACTACATACCTGATGAACTTTGCGCGCAAAGCGATCAGTTTGCCAGCCATCGATGGTAATGGTGCCATTCATGGGAAGTTCAAGCGCTGCTAAGCAACGTAGTAGAGTTGTTTTACCAGCACCATTGGGACCCACTAGAGCCGTAATGGTATTAGGTGATATGTTAAGGGAAACGTGATTGACTGCACGTTTACCGGGATAGTCAAAGCAGAGATCTTTAACTTCAATCATGAGTTTTATTGGCTTAATTCAATTGATCTTGTTAAAACTATAACGGATTCTAAATACTGAGGCGAGTTAATTGGAGAGAGTTATATGACTAATCCAGAGGCAAAGCAGGATAGTTTTGCACTAAATATTTTAGCATCTGCAAAAGTGTATGCTTATTTCTTAGAAGATCTCGCAAGAGCACTATTAGGCTTTGTGCCAAACGGGCTGAATTTACTTTATGACTTTGTTTTTAAATCGCTACCTTTATTTGGCAAATTCTTTGCTCACCGTTGGGTTGA
>JBFXKR010000364.1:0-2989 GCA_050173595.1 Candidatus Berkiella sp. | reverse complement strand
ATCAACCAAGCGCCACAAAATAGATATAATTGCACTATTGCGAGTCCCCTCTCGAATATAGATGGTGTGTTGTTATGTCTAAAAGCCATTAAAAGTGGAATGCTTGTTAATGAACTTTCTACTGAAGATAAAACAGAAGTTTATGATCATTTTAAAGATTTTACCCACGACATGCGAAGAAATAAAATTGAAGAGCTAGCGCAGAGAATTAAAGATGTTCCTCAAGATCCTTCTTATGATGATTTAGTGATTTTAGCGCAAGAATTTATTTCGCAGCATCCAGAAAAAGACGAAGAATATAAAGACATATTACGCGACGCTTTAGGAATATCACCCTCATCATATCATAGCGCTAAGCCACATTTCTAAATAACGGTGTCTGACACCAAAGAGTTTACTATTTTAGCTTTTTCTTTTCAGCTTCTCTCACTTTTTCTCGTACAGCTTCACAAGCCTTGGGATCTTCATTACATAATTTAATCCACTTATCCATAATCGGATTCCCTTTCAATTCATCTGAAGTGCTTGTTGTTTGGGCATAAATAACGCTACTGTTTAAAAGCATGAATAAATAAACAATCTTTAAAGCATGATTAAGCATATAAATCCTATCTAAATTTATTATTCAGATTTTAAACATAGACGAGATCAGTCAATTACTATTTGAATTCATCTATATTGGTTATAAACGCCAAGGGTTCCTGGAGAACAAGCTATATGCATTGCCACTTAAAATATGCTGTTGCACTTACACTGTTAGTCACATCAAATTCATATGCACATGGTGATCAAAATGAGCACGGCTGGCCAAGTCTTGGGGGTAATCTACTGAATCATTCCAATGCTGCAAAAGATTCTAAAATATCAATCCACAATATTAATGATCTTAAACTTAAGTGGAAAATACTCTTACCCTTACCCATCAAGAATCCACCCTTTTCAAATCCCATAGAAGAAAATTTAAATTTTTTAAGTGCTAAGCCAATTGATGTCACCACAACACCTAGTGTGAAAGGTGATACTTTGTATATCACAGACTGGCACGGCGGCGTGCATGCTGTAAATACCAAAGATGGCTCCATCCGATGGACAAAAAATACCCGAACTGATTATGCTTCACCAGGCCAAAAGTTACCTTTAACCATTTGCCAAGGCATCAAAGCCATCATTGGTCCGTTTGATTGTACAATATTAGGCTTAACGGATGATCCACTTGATCCAAACATTAATTTAAATGATCCCAATTTTGTATGGTTTTCACGCAATACACCTGTTATCGATGGCGATTATATCTATATTGGTAGCACAACCGATTCTGAACTTATAATCGGTGCAATTAACTTTCTGAAAGCTATAGGAATTAATATAGATCCTTATCTGTTTATGAATGGTGCCGTCATCATGAAAATCAACCGTCACACGGGTGATTTGGTATGGAAGAAAAAAATAGATGATTACCGTGGATCAGTTGTTACGCAATCTCCTGTGATTTATGGAGACAATCTCTTTGTTGGCGTTTCTTCTCGCGGTGAAGATTATTTAGATTTAGGTTATCCCGATTATCCCGCATTAAGAAATGAAACTTTAAAATTTAGAGGTTCATTGGTAAAGCTTGATAAAAAGACTGGAAAAATAATTGGAAAAACTTATATGGCCCCCGAAACAGACTTTGCTGGAAACTCAGTGTTTGGTGGTCAACCTGCGGTGGATAAAGAAAAAAATATTATCTATGTTACAACGGGTCAAAACTATGTTGTGCCAGAGGCTGTTACTAACTGTGTGTCAGCACAAAAAGGTTTTGGTTTGCAAGGTACTGATTGCATGCTAAAAAAGAATAATGGCATTAAAGATTATAAGGACAATCATTTTGATAGCGTGCTTGCAATTGATATGAAGTCTATGAAAATAAAATGGGCTACTCGTGTTTCTAAATACGATGCATTTCATGCCACCTACCCATCAAATACAGCACCAGTCACTCCATTAGGTCCAGATCTAGGTTTTGGCAGTGGACCAATTTTAGTAAAAGATCTCAAAACAAAGTCTTCGAAGTACAAAAATGAGAAAAAAGATGTGATCATAGCGCCAGAAAAAAGTGGTATCTATTGGGTATTGGACGCAAACAACGGAAAAATTCTACATAAAATTGATACTGGTAATGGCACCTATGCCGGCGGCATTTTGGGCGGTATGACATTTGGCTCTGCATTTGATGGTGAATATCGTGTCTTTGGTACAAATAGCCATACCAATTTTTTACCGTGCTATAATTTCTCGAGCAACATTCCATCTGGTTTTGATTGCAATGCCAGTGACAACCCTGTGAGCCCCTCCCTTTTGGTGAACCTAAAGAATCCACCACCTACAACACCCGTTTCTACATTGGGCGCTTTTTGGTCTGCTGTTGATATCCGCGATGGTCAATTGCTTTGGCAAAACGCCGTTCCATTTGACGTTTCTCGTGGTGTGGCGACCCACAGTAAAGGTCTGGTATTTTTAGGAACTTCTTCATCGGTGCAATCTAATCATCCCACCTATATGCTAGCCTTAGATGCGGATACGGGTGCCATTGTTTGGCAATATCCAATGGAATGTCCCAATTATGGTGTGCCTATACCACCGTTAAATACCTCCGTATGCTTGTCTGTCACCGGATCACCTTCGGTTGTAGGAGATAGCCTTTATTGGGGGGTCGGAAAAGGCAAGTTCTTTGGGGATTCAACCATACCCGTATATAACTTGTATTCATTTACGATTGAATAACCAAACAGATCCAAAAAATTGAAACGACCGTGCCAGACACCAAAGCAAGTTACAAACCAGGTGTCTGACACCAAAGTTATCACTATTGCTTCAATGAAAAATTGATATACCTTTCTATCCAAGCATATTTGGTTCTTTCAGGATCAATTTTATCAAGCATTGATTTAATGTTCTCAAAAGTTTCCTGTGTAAGCGGAGTGTAAATATGAGGATATTTTCTACTCCA
>JBFXKR010000363.1:0-3007 GCA_050173595.1 Candidatus Berkiella sp. | reverse complement strand
GCAATGAAATAGGATACTGCCGACGTAAGGTGTTTAGATCAATTTCATGCCCATGAAAACTTGCCACCATGGCCAAACAGGCTAATCCACATTCTGCAATTTCAGTTTGCAAAATAATGGGTAACTTATGGCGCCCATAGAGCTTTAGTAAGGATAATGGATTTTGCATTACACTCTTCCTTTTAGGCTAATCAAAGGATCTAAAATCCATTTAAACAACGATTGCTTCTCAAGGATAATATCTGCATCCAGCAACATCCCGGTTTGCAAGGGAAATTCTTTACCATATGCCATTACATTTTGCTGTTTAAGCACAACCGTTACACGGTAAACAGGCTCTTTAAGCTCCAAGGGTATTGAGAGCTCTTGCGGCAATAAAACATGCTTTGAAATTTCTGCTACTTTTCCTTCGTAAATACCGAAACGCTGATAAGGAAAAGCATCATATCGAATTAACACCGTTTGGCCTGGCGTGATAAAGCCGATTGCACGCGAAGGCACAAGCAATTCAGCTTGCATCAAAGCATCGCTTGGTAAAATTGCCAATAAGGGTGAGTTGTTGGTTGCTGTTTGACCGCCCTTGGCTTGAATGCCGGTTACAACACCAGAAATTGGTGCTCTGATCTCAAGACCGCGACGCCCAATAATTTCTGCTTCGCGTTGTTTTAGCTCTGAAATTTTACTCTCAATTTCATTAATTCTTGCTTTGGATTTAATGGGTAACTGTTCAAGCTCTGACTTTGCTTGAATGAGCGTACTTTCTTTACTAGATTTTGCACTCAATAATTCTTGATAACGCTGCTTTTGTGTTAACAACTCTTCAAGGAATTTTTGTTGATATTCTAAATCAGAGATATTTTTGCTCTCTAATAGTTTTTTGGCACCTTCAAGACGCTTTTCAAGAATTTTGAGTTTTTGCTCTTGGGTATTCAAATTGAGATCAACTTGGATGATCTCTGATTTTAAGCCTTCAATTTGCTTTTTTAACTGTGCAGTCTGTGCAGTCAGTAAGGATTCTTCGCCTTGAATGCTCTCTTGTTGATGTAATAATGAGGCTGCAACTTCTTTTAGTTGTAAACTATCAATATCACTACCACCTTGAATGGAACGCTCTGATCGTAAGGTCAACAGCACTTGACCTGATTTAACCTCATCACCTTCTCTGATAAGGATGTCATCGATTGTGACGCCTGCTTGCGGGGCGTACGTTTTGACAATTCCTTTATCTGGCAGTAAATAGCCATGCACTGTTTCCTTGCGAGCATAAGTACCCCAGAAAATAAACGTAACTAGCAGTAAACAAATTACCACTACAATGCTCACCAGCACAGTTTTTGATAAAGGCTGCAATAAAATGACATCACCATAAAGTCTGTCTTTACGGTGCTCAAGCGCTTCTTTTCTGAATAATGACGACATAGGTGTAACTTCACACTTTTATTCAATGTCTCATTATAACGGGTCTATCAGGTATTTTAATAGGGAAAACCGACTGTCGTGTGCTTAATCCCGCTCACCGTCAAATGGGTAGCGATACAGTCTAAGATATTGATCCATATAGCGATATGAATTAGGCATGGAACGATCAGGATCGCAATAATAAGCACGACCTTGAGCGGTTGGGGCAAATTTATCTAAAGGAACAATGCCTGCTGTGGTATCTACCCAAACAATATGCGTTGCCCCTAAACCAGCAGCTTCATCAAGTGCTTGGTACCTTGCATATTGTTCACCAATGGGAATCGCCAATGTGGGAGCAGTGCCTGTTACGCCTCCTAGTAATGTGCAATGAGTCACCATTTCTGGATAAGCAGGTAAAATACGTTGTGCACGCTGACTGGGCTCAATGGCACAACCAAAGAGGGTGATACCTACAAATATAAACAGCAATCCTTGCTTCTTGATCATCCTGATGCCTCATAGGCCTGCTTACGCTTTTTCTACGAGCTATGGCGCTCGTCAATTTAATTGTAGAACGAGTTAGCAACCCATGCATTGAGAAATATGGTCAATTGCGTTGAACTAGGAGGAAGCCACACTATCAATAGGGCGACAGTGTGTTTCCTTTAAAAAGAAAATAAGCAAGAAAGCTAAAAATGTAGCAGCTGGTAAAATTAACATGGCTGATTGGTAGCTTTCAGGGCCATAGACTCTGGCCTTATCAATAATTTGGCCATCCCAGGTCCAATCTAATATTTTAGCGACCACAACTTGGCTAAAAGCAAAAGAGCTCACCACAAAATTCGTCACAGCGACAACGGTGCCCGCTAAGTTTTGAGGACAATTTTCACGCCCGATGGCAAAACATATCACTTCGACACTGGTGGTCATTCCTATTAAAAATAGCAATACTTTTACCTGCAATAGCGTCAAGCCAGGATAGAACAAGAACAATAATAGGAAAACTGTGGAGAATACCGCACCCACCATCATGGGGATTTTACGTCTTCCAACTTTATCTGAAATATAGCCTGCAAGCGGTGCCCCAATAGAAATCCCGAATAAAATCATGGTAACAGCTCTGGCACTGTCTTCTGGGCTAAATGAATGAATCGTTTGTAAATAGAGTTTTCCCCACAGTTCTGGGAAAACCATGGTAGGAGACCACAATAAACCACCAATAATGCCGTTGATCCAAATTTGACGATTTTTCATTGATAAACGAATTTCATCCCAAAGTTGGCGATAACTGCCTACGGTCACTTTGTTATCTTCGGAGGGGGTTGGTGGGGTACTTTTAAGATGTGCTGGGGAATTACGAACGACTAACCATATCACTGGCACTAAGAAAAAGCCGATATAGCTAGAATAAAGGATGGTATCACGCCAACCTATTTGCACAATGAGATCACCTAAGATAATGTCGCCCTGCATGGCGCCAATCATGCCTAGTGATGTTGCTAGTCCAGAAATTAAAGCAAAACGATTGGGGGGTAACCAGCTTGATGCCAACTTGAGAACACCAACAAAGGCAAAAGCTGAACCAAATCCAATTAAGAAGCGCCCC
>JBFXKR010000362.1:0-3016 GCA_050173595.1 Candidatus Berkiella sp. | reverse complement strand
TCGCCAACAGCATTGCCTTTATTGGTGCCAGTGAGTTGGCACTTAATCTATTACACCAAGCAGATGAAACAAATGCCTTGCATTTGCTAGCAAAAGCAAACATGGCATTAAAGCCACTGACCGACAAATTTCAAAGGCTGGGCAATGTGAAAGAATGTTTAAATAATGCCCACATTCAAATTCAAGAAGCCGTGAGTGATATTGAAAGCTTTATGGATGAACTTGAAGTCAATCCACAACGACTTAATGAAGTGATAAAGCGCTTAGATCAGCTACATGGGGTGGCACGCAAACATAAAATACCCCCAGAGCAACTCTCTTTACACTGTGAAAAGCTTAAAAATGAAGCACAATCTTATGCTCTACTTGAACAAACCAAACAGCAGCTTGAGCTTGATCTCACAACATGTGCCAAACAATATCAACGTGTTGCTACCTGCTTAAGTGAAGCACGTCAAAAAGCAGCGCTTAAATTAAGTAAAGAAGTCAGTGTTACCATAGGAGCGCTTGGCATGCCTGGTGGTGAGTTTTGCGTACAATTAACACCTCACGTCAGTAATTCATTACATGCCAGTGGAAATGAATCGGCCATGTTCTTAGTCAGCGCCAATCCCGGCCATGCGCCAGGGCCATTGCATAAAGTCGCCTCTGGTGGTGAGCTTTCTCGAATTAGCCTTGCACTTGAGCTACTTGCGGCTAAATTCTTAGCAACACCCTGTCTTGTTTTTGATGAAGTGGATGTGGGGATCAGTGGCAAAACGGGTGCAATAGTCGGTAAAGCTCTTTATGATTTAAGCCAATCTGCGCAAGTGTTATGCATTACCCATTTACCGCAAGTGGCCGCCATGGGCGATCATCATATTCAGGTTATTAAAACGCGACTCAAAGACAGTACCAACAGCGAGATTCAATTATTAACTTCTAACCAGCGTGTTGAAGAAATTGCACGTATGCTTGGAGGCATTGATATCACGCCTCAAGCAAAGGCGAATGCAAAACAATTGCTCAAACGCCAAGCCCACACTGCAGAAGTTTAACGCTCAAAAGATCTTACATAATTGTGTCGAACAACTAACAAATATTACACTTTTATTTACATCTACAAGTTTGTCAGTTACCATGCTGCACCAAACTAACAAACTGCCGGCTGAATAATAAGTAAGGAAGTAATATGCTTAATAGCCTTCATCAATCACAACTCGTTAATATTGAACAATTCCCAAATCTTGATGCCAACTATGTATTTGATGAGGGCGCACAGCTCACTCTTGGCGATCTGCATGGTAATGCCTTAAAACTGCTATACACCCTAGTAAGACATGGCGTTATCGCTAACATATCAAAACAAGATTATCGTGACTTTGTTCGACTTTATAATAAAACAGCAAATGAAATAAGTGC
This sequence comes from Candidatus Berkiella sp., assembly GCA_050173595.1. GTDB lineage: Bacteria > Pseudomonadota > Gammaproteobacteria > Berkiellales > Berkiellaceae > Berkiella. The sequence continues at coordinate 1,615 of JBFXKR010000362.1, read as the reverse complement.
ACAGGATCTTAAATGGTTTAACAAGTTTATTCGCAAAATTAAAGTCAATGGCAAAGGGACTTTACGTTTAATTGGTGATGACTTAGCCGACAGAGGCGCTAATGACTATTTCACTTTGTGTATTTTGTCTAAACTACTAAACAGAACCAATGTCGAAATAATTGTCTCAAATCATTCCATCGAATTTGTTCGTGCTTATGAGCAAGCTGATAAATATGTTTCAAATTTGCTGAGGTTTGGTCAAGCAGCATCCATGCAAAATTTACAGCAACTCATTGATCAAAAGCTGATTAGTCGAAAAGAAATCGATACCTTAATGACTTCCCTTTATATGCCTCATGTTAAGCTATTATCTTATACCTTAGATGATGCTAACAATCGTCTGGCCATTTTCTCACACGCCCCAATTGGCGTTGAGTGTATACAAACAATCGCACTCAAGCTGGGCGTTGCATTTAAAGACGAAACAGCAAAAGAATTAGCTCAAACCATTGAAAACATTAATCATGTTTTTGTTGAAAAATATGTTAAAACCAAAACGGTTCATACTTTGTTTGACAATGAAGCACCCTCTGCTAGACCAGAATTTGTTGATCCTAAGGTTGCCCCCATTACGCATTTGATTTGGAATCGTAATCACGATGTCAATCGCCCCTGTGATTAAAAGGGGGATCACTTAAAATGGATCCATGGGCATGACTCAAGACCAACCAATATTCTTCATAAAATATATAATTTGGATAATCACTTAGGTAAAGGAAATTTTACTGAAGGCCCTTATGAAGTACACTTTACCCATGAAAAGCAACTTGGCGCGCCTAAAGTGTTTGATAACGTTGATGATGAGATAATTGAAGAAGATGAAGGCATGGTGGCATCATTTATCGAGGCGATGAAACATGGCGCCAACACCTTTGTAGATACTTTCTTTGCGCCAAGTAAACATCCTGTGATAGCAGGTGCTATTACAGCGGCTGTCGCTGTTGGTGTAAGCTTTGCTTTAGGTATAAGTGCCAGTATGTTAGCTGCTTGTGGTATGTTCGCTGCAATCTCAACCACGCTTGCTTTAATTATAAAAGATCGCCTCTCACAAGATGCCTTGCAACACTTTAACGGGCAAACCATGTCTCACCACACCGTTGTCACAAAAAGAGATGCTTTTAATCAGGGAGTTGATGCGGCCAAAGGGTGGATCCCATATGCTAAATCCTATTTGAGCACAACGGCTTGGAAAGAACCACAAGCCTTTAAAGCTGGTATGGAATCAGAGCTGCGTAAGCCACGAAACGTGCTTTAATAGTATCGCCATCATTGCAGGTGCGAAGCAATTCAGGATTTATCAAGATATTTCCTGGATTGCCGAGCATCGCTACTCGCATCCCAGTACATGACTGCTGTGAGAATGAAAGCCAACGCAGTATAAAAGCAAAATGCGAAAAGATAATTCGAAGCAGTTTGCTTTTAGACAAGGCGACAAACATTCGAATCAGCAGGCGTGTGTATGTGAATATGGCTGCTGTGAGAATGGAAGTCAACGCAGTATAAAAGCAAAATGTGAAAGGATAATTCGAAGCAGTTTGCTTTTAGACAAGGCGACAAACATTCGAATCAGCAG
>JBFXKR010000361.1:0-3016 GCA_050173595.1 Candidatus Berkiella sp. | reverse complement strand
CGTAAAGGCGCTTGTGTTAACCTAAAGTTTAAATGGGAATCATTGTTTGCGTTGTTATAAAGTACCACATCACAGTATTCCTGCTGTTGGCCATTGTTCCAAAAGGATACTCTTGAATTACCTGCTCTTTGATAAAGGCTTAAAGCGCGTCCACAAACTGTGGCATGATCCCAACTATTTGCTGCCCAAGTAACAAAATATTGCTGGTAGGGATCAAACATGGTTTTATTGGGCAAGAAGGTATTACCCCCCACATTAATGATTAAACCTGTGCCCTCATCTCTAAAATTGCCATACTTATCATCAATCGAAAAAGAATAAGCAACCGCATCAATCCCTTCATTTGGGTTATGAATTAAACGTGTAAATGGATTTAAATTATAGGGGCTATCAAACGGCGCCCAAAATAACAGCCATTTATCATATTGATATAGCGGCAGCGTTTGAGGTTGTTTATCTTTTGCAGGGGCATTCCAAGGCACCCCTCTTAAAATTGCTTGTACACTTTCTGGTAATTGACCACTATTAGGACCTTGGGTGTAGCCAATAATGTGTTCCATCAGGCAAGGCGTATCATCTAACTGATAAGTCTTACCATCACCCCCAGTAAAGGTGCAATAGTTTGGATCTTTGGCTTTAAAGGCACCATAGGTTGTCCAAACCCATTGTAAAGTTGCTTGATATTGCTGACAAAAACCTTTTTTATCCATTGCTGGGTTTGCTAAAAATTGTGGATTATCGCAAGGCTGATTTGGCGCAAGCCACTGTTGCCATTTAGCAACTAAGGCAACTTCGGATGGATTACTTGGCTGCCATTTCTGATTAACTGTTAAATTTTCAATAAGATAAGGAACACTATTGGTGACTTTATACAGATTTGAAGTTGCTTTCGTGTTTACACTGTTTATGAGATTAAAACCACCCATGGTATGAAAGGTATGGGGAATCAAATCATGAAAAAGATTGTTGTTCCAATTTTGCTCTGAATATGCTGCAAAGCTTGACCATTTGGCATTACCTAAAAAAGCATTAATGCGATTGATAAAGTCATCATAAGCAATGGTGGTTCCCATGTATCCTGCCAAACCACCGGTATCAATCGCCATAGCAATCGGTAAGAATGTTTCATCAACATAAGAGATATCAATATCAGTCATTAACCGCCCTTTATCAGGATCAGGCGAAGGCCTGCCCGTTGCAGGATCGTCTGCATCAAAAGTATATTCTGTTAATTGCGCAGGGCTATCCAGCGGGTAACTTGCTTGTGCATTTCCCGCAAAACAGGAAATGGCCGCACCATCTGTTCTATCTGAAGTTACCAAAAAGCATGCGGCATCGCCACTTTTTTTGGTTTGTTGGCCTGGGTCAATTCTACTTTCAAATTGAGTGATATCAGCTGTAAAGATAAGTACTCTACCAGCGTTATACCAGCATTTGCTTGGCATATATATTTTGATAGTTTCATTAGGAGCAACACCTTGTGGGATCACAATTCGATTCACGGCTTTTGAGCCAGGTACACAATTACCATTTTCCGGAGATTCAACCACGGGGAAGATGGGAGATGAATTATCGTTATGAACAATAATATAGCGAATGGTGTGCGTTATATCTTGCTTTTGTTGTGCACTAAAACACAGGCTCATATTCAAAGTTACTAACAATAGAAACAATATTCTGGTTTGCATCAATCAATCCCTTAAGTAGCTATTAAGTGCTTTTATTGGCGCACAATTTATATCAACTCAGATGATTGAAGCAATCAAAATAAAAGAATAAATCGCTGGTATTTTTAACAGTCTCTTTTGACGCTATAAGCAGTATGATTTGTAGTTAAAAGCTTTAACCATGTTCTTCATCATTAGAAGCAAGGTTAATGATTGTTTGAGATTCAGGTTCAGTATGAGATTTTAAAATCATTAACACCACAATCAGCATCAGTGCACAGGTAATGATGTTAATTAAAATGAGATAGCTGCTAAAAGTAAATACTGCCACACTGATAATCCAACCTAACATAAATAGGCTAAATAAAATAAAAGACCAAGTATTGGTGATCCATTTTGCAACTTGTTGAGAGATTGTGAAAATCCACATAACCAGCCTTTAAAAGTTAACTTTTTAAAGATAGTTCATAAATTGCATATACGCAGTTTTGCTTTTTCCATTAATCACATGGTTTTGACCTTTTATCGTATAAAGCTTTTATAACGCCATATGGACTATAGAATGTCATTTAACTAAGATATCACCTAAAACGGGGACAAAATGACTGGCACATCCATCACTAAAGCGGATTGGGAAACTGTGAAGCGCTTTTTTAGCCAACATCCTAAGACCATTAAAGCACTATACCAAGATTCTGTATCAAAGATTCTACGCACTTTTATCAGATTTAAAAGCACTATCGTTGCGCTTGGCAAAGAATTAGGCCAAGGGGCTTTTGGTGTTGTTAATTATGCCCAAGATGAACAAAATAGAGAATTTGCTGTTAAAACAGAAAATGGCGAAATTAATCAAAGTGATATTGAAGAATTGTTTATCGCTCAAGATTTGGATTATGCCTATGGGATCACTGATCATCAAGTTGGCACTAAAAAAGAAAAATTCAAACTATTAAAATATTTAGACGGCGTCGATCTTGCTTTTGAGATCTATGACAAATACAAATATTTTAACGATCATAAAATGGAAAAATTAAATAAACTCACCTATGTGCAAAGACTCATTATCGCCATTAAAGTGTGTTTACGATTAAAAGAGCTACAAAAGCATCGTATTATTCATGCTGATCTTAAGCCTGAAAACATTAAAGTTAAGGTTAACGGAAATAATATCGAAGTATATCTTATGGATTTTGGCTTCTCTATGCGTCTACCAAGTGGTAGCACAACTAAAATCGATGGTTGTAAAGGCACACCAGGATACATTGCCCCAGAAATCTATAATCAAGCTTTTCCATCGTATTCACAAATGATTTTTTCATTTGAATCAGATATTTATGCGATTGGTGCCA
>JBFXKR010000360.1:0-3023 GCA_050173595.1 Candidatus Berkiella sp. | reverse complement strand
TTAATTTATTTGCGATAGCTTTGATGGCTATTACCTGCTTAGTTTTTCTAGATTTTTTTTGGTAGAATTTCTTTATTACAGGCTCATATCTAATTGCAAAATGTGCCGCCTCAACAAATGCATGACAAAGATATTTGTTACCATTTTTTCTGTTGTTTTCACCTTTTTTCTTTCCATTGCTAAGCCTCTTACTACTTACACATCGGCAATAAGAAGAATAATCACCTACTTCCTTAAATCGAGAAATATCTCCCGTTTCAAGCATGATAGACAAAGCCAATATATCGCCAATGCCAGGCACGGTATGCAAATTCTTAAACTCGGGTCTTAATTTCACTTTAGATTTAACATATTTCTCAATATCTTTAATTTCATGGTTTAATTCTTGTGATATTCGCAAATTAGCACTTGCTGCCAAATACACCTCTTGATTATTATTGAGAAGTTTCTTTAATTCGTTTAATTGAAGTGTTTTTACATCATTTCCGCTTATCCGCTGACCAGTCTGTCTTGAAATTATTGTTTGTATGCTTAGAAGATTAGTTGTTCTTTGTTGTACTAATTGAGCGCGCTTTCGTAATAAGTCCCGGGTATAACGCTCTTCTTTAGGATAGATATAACCTTGAGGAAGTAAATCCAACCTTAACATTTGAGCTAGCCATGTTGCATCTGTATCGTCATCAGTATATTTAATTCCTTGGTATTGCTGAATTGCTGTTGTGTTTGCCAAATGCACAGAAAATCCATTTGCAATTAAACCATCAACTAGCCAATACCAATTAAAAGTTGATTCTATAACGATACCGATTAATTGATCAGCGTATGGTTTTAAGAAATCAAGGATTAAAGGTAATTCATTTGATAATCTTCTTTTCTTGATTATGTTATCCGTTTCATCAATTATTGAAATGAATGAATTGTTTGAATGTAGATCTATTCCAGCGTATAGTTTCATATAGGCTCCTCATTATCCGAGAGTTAAAGATATGCACTTTAAAATTAGCTCGGTTTTGAGGGGCTCACCAGAATTGAGTCTGGTTGCCGCCTTTGTTATGAATTACAAAAATATAGTCAAAAAACCGACTCTCTCCCTCTAAAGCAAAAACCAACGGTTCGAACTTTAAATTTAGGAGAGCCTGTTAGATGATTATCAGCAGATAAACCAAAATTAACAAAAAGAGGTCTTTTTTTGTTAAAAAGTGTTTAAAAACCGCTAGTTAGTAGTTTGCAAGACTTTTAGATAACAAAGAATGAGATATAATGCGTTTAGTCATGGGTGAAAACTCTCCAAAGTTTTTGCTTGTGATTAGCTGGGCATTAGTGTTTGCGCACTTTTGCTCAGCGTTAGCGTGTAGATTAGCGTGTTTTTATTTTGGTGTAAAGATGCACGCTCCATTGTGTAAGGATTGCACATGATTTGTATCAAACCCGCAACAAATTTCTCACTCGCAGAATTTGAAGCACAAATGATTCAACCACAGTTTATAGGCGAAGAGTTTCGCCGCAATCACAGCGCACACTATCCGCTGCATAATCGCTACTTTAGTAATGGCGATAAACCTTGGGTTATTTTAGTTAACCTTAAAAACAAAATGATCCTCACTTACGATGATAAAGAATACATTATCAACGAAAATGAATTGGTGTTTTTTGACGATAATGTGATGCACGCTTGGCAGATGCAAAATAATGATATGAAAATTTATTATTATCGAGCGAAGTGTGACAAGCCTGTGCTTGATGGAACCTATTGTTTAGATGGTTTTTTAAAGTAAGCAAACAATGGTGTCTTACCCTTAATCTAATCACAAAGACAACTTAGAAACTTCCTCAGTGATGGCTTCAACGGCTTCTAAACGCATTTTCTTTTTTTGCTTATATTCTCGATAAGCACTCACGATAGTGTTGGCCGCTTTAGTAATTTTTTGAGATCGCTTTTGTTGATTATCTGCGCCGATCTTGGTCCAAGAGATATCACAAAATTTGCCGATATCGACCTCTAGCGGATTATTTTCAGCCATCATTCTTTTATAACCTTGCACATCCGTTTGCTTACTTTCTACATAATGATGCAAATTATTACACTTATAACCATATTTTTCGCATTTTGCGCAATAATCGCGCCATTTTCCTTGAGGTGAGATAAGTGTCTGTGTGCTGTGGTAGCATTTTTTGCTATCAAATGAAAAATACATTGGTCTTGCCACTTCTACGTTCATTGCTTTAAACTTCACATCTAAAAATTCGCTAAAGAGCGCACAACATGCACCTGGGCCTGTGCGCATAACGGAAGCAAGATACATCTGCCACTTTATCACATCAAGAGACAAGGTATTAAAATTCGGTGGTAGCGCTTTGCAATGCGTTGTTACAAAGTCAATTGTCAACGTTTCGATAAACTTTCGAATATCAAATATCGTTGCTTTTGGATTCATCTCAAAATATTTGTGTAAAAGATGCTCTGAGAGTGTTTCAAGGGAAAGCGGATCTTCTTCACAATCAAAATCTGGTTTAACATCAAAGAATGAATCTGGCGTGATATTATTATAATGGCTCAAGATATGAGATTGCATTTTTCTCAAATCTTTAATCGCTTGCGGGTTTAATTGTGATAAATCGTCAGAATCATAAGTAAATCCCAAAAAATCATTATTTGCAACAGGATAGCCCGCGTTTCCTATAAAGTTATGATAATAAGTGGAAGTTAATACAACGGGTGAATATACTTTCACAACGCTGGGCGCTTTAGAAAAGTTAAGCTTTACATCAAAATCTGAGTACAAACCACACTGACTAACCAGTGGCAACAGTGTTCTCGCACAATCTGAGGCTGCTGCTAAATTTCCACCTGAATCGTTAAGTGTGTGTTCAATTTCACTTTTTGCAAGCGCATAGATTTGTTTATCTTGATCATCTGTTAATAGCGCTTGAACCGTTGTGTCAAAATCGATAGGGTCAATACCTACATTTTGGCAAAATGTATTTAACGCTTCAATCGAAGCTTGGGTTAAGCATTTTGAACT
>JBFXKR010000359.1:0-3043 GCA_050173595.1 Candidatus Berkiella sp. | reverse complement strand
TTCCGATCTACACTTCGTTTTGCACTAAGAAGCACGTTTAGTGCGCTCTAATGTTTGGTAAACACAATTCATAAACACTTCTCCACGATGTGCAAAGTGTTGATATTGATCAAGGCTTGAGCATGCTGGCGATAACAGCACCACATCTTGCGCAAACGCTTTGTCCCTGGCCAATTCAACTGCCTGTTCCATGTTATGAGCTTCAAAAGCTGGGATCATATCTAATGTATCTAATATCGTATGGCTATCCTTTCCCATCACAATAAGGGCTCTGCAATATTGGGATACGAATGGGGCAAGTGTGCTAAAATCTGCGCCTTTGCCATCCCCACCTAAAATCAAAACGATTTTGCCACTTAATTGTTGGCCAATACCCTCTAAGGCTGCTTGGCAAGCACCAATATTGGTGCCTTTTGAATCATTAATCCAACGAATGTGATTTTCATTGGCAACCAACTGGCAACGGTGCTCCAAACCTTTAAAAGTTCTTAATGCTAAAAGCATGCCTTCCCAAGTTAAACCAACAGCATGCCCCAATGCCAGCGCACTGAGTGCATTGGCGAGATTATGATTTCCTACAATGTTAAGATCATCTGCACAAATTAATGGTTTATCACCAAAATATAGCCAGGTTTTGTGATCTTGAGTAATTAAGCCAAATTCATCTGTCTGAGGTTGGGATGTGCTAAAGAACCATTTTCTTGCTTGCTTGGGAATAAGCGCACTATCTGTTAATTGATCTTGCTTATTGATAATCACTTGTTTTGCCAAAAGATGGATGCGATGTTTGGCTTTAGCATAATCTTCAAAGCTATCATAACGATCTAAGTGATCAGGCGTGATATTTAAGATGGTTGCAGCAACCGGGCTTAAGCTATGCGTGGTTTCCAATTGAAAACTGGATAATTCCATGACGATAAGATCAAGCTTGCTTAAATCTTCATCAAAAATGTCTAATACCGGCGTGCCAATATTTCCTACCACGGCAACATTTTTGCCACAAGATTTTGCCATTTCCCCTACTAAAGTTGTGACGGTGCTTTTGCCATTTGAGCCAGTGATTGCAACCACAGGGGTCTTATTAAACCGTGCAAACAATTCTATGTCCCCAATGATATCAACACCCTTGGTTTTAGCTTGTTGTATTGCGGGCAAGGTTAGGGCAACGCCAGGGCTCACAACCAGTGCTTGTGCGCTATCTAACAGATCTTGCGGCCAATGATTTCCAGTATAGATTTCAACGCCCGGGTATTGTTGTTTAAAGGCTTCCAGTTGTGGAGGGACTTCTCGTGTATCCATCACAACAAATGGGATCTGTTGCTTACTCAAAAAGCGTATACAAGATTTTCCGGTAATGCCTAACCCTATTACAACATGTAAATTTGTTTTACTCATCGCAGTTTCAACGTCGCCAAGCCAATTAATACTAATATCACCGTCATGATCCAAAATCGAACGATTACTTTAGGTTCAGGCCATCCCATCAGTTCAAAGTGATGGTGAATAGGAGCCATTTTAAAAATCCGTTGCCCCGTTAGTTTAAAAGAAGCAACCTGTAATATGACAGAGAGTGTCTCCATCACAAACACACCGCCCATAATGAATAATACAATTTCTTGCCTCACTACTACGGCAATGATCCCAAGCGCTGCGCCTAAGGCTAAAGAGCCCACATCTCCCATGAAAACTTGCGCCGGATAAGCATTAAACCATAAAAAGCCAAGCCCAGCGCCAACTAAAGCGCCACAAAATACACACAGTTCACCAACCCCTAACACATGAGGAATCGCCAAGTAATTTGCAAACTCCACATGTCCTGCAAGGTACGCAAATACTCCCAGTGCGCCCCCCACTAATACCGTCGGTAATATAGCCAAACCATCTAACCCGTCGGTGAGGTTCACAGCATTACTGGTACCCACAACAACAAAATAAGATAAAATGACATAGAAAAATCCTAAGGGAATAAGTGCATTCTTAAAGAAAGGCAATACCAAATTTGTTTCTTGAGGCGTTGCGGCCGTAAAATAAAGATAAGATACAGCAGCCAAACCAATGAGAGATTGATAAAAATACTTCCATCTACCTGGCAAACCTTTTGAATTCTTTTTGATTATTTTACGATAATCATCTACCCAGCCAACCAAACCAAACCCTAAGCTGACTAATAACACAACCCATAAGTATCGGTTGGATAAATCTCCCCATAAAAGACAAGCAGCGCTGATAGCAATTAAAATAATGGCGCCGCCCATGGTCGGAGTGCCCGCTTTGCTATAGTGCGACTGGGGTCCATCAATACGTACTTGTTGCCCCATTTGATTTGAGCGCAACCATCGAATCATGTGCGGCCCAATCCAAAGGGAAAAACCCAATGCTGTTAACGCCGCCAAAATAGTGCGTAGTGTTAAATATTCAAATACGTGAAATGTGCGAAAATAATGAGATAAATATTCTGCAAGCCACAATAGCATTTTATGCTTCCTCACGAACTGTCAAGGCATGGGTAATGACTTCCATTTTTGCACTACGCGAGCCTTTGACTAAAATAACTGTCTGTGCATTTAAGTTGTTTTTTAGCGCTGTAACCAAATCATCTTTGTTTTGAAAAAAGGTTGCGCCATCACCAAATGCTTTCACGGTATGCTCGGATAATTTACCAACCGCTAAGATGTGATCTATTCCTTTTTTACGCGCATCTTGCCCAACCAATGCATGGTATTCAATGGCATTATCACCCAACTCTGCCATATCACCCATCACGAATATCTTTTTACCTTGGCATTGTGATAAAACATCCAATGCAGCATTCACAGAGCCAGGATTTGCGTTATAGCTATCGTCAATAATCCAAGCCTCTTGTAATCCTTTAAATCGACGCAATCGACCAGGTACCCCTTCAAAGGATTGAAGTCCTTTGACAATACGATCTAGGGGTATATTCAGCGCAACCCCAGCCGTTGCTGCTGCTAAGGCATTCATCACCGTATGTTCGCCAGGGGTCGCAATACTGACTTTTTGCGATTTATCATGAATATGTAAT
>JBFXKR010000358.1:0-3046 GCA_050173595.1 Candidatus Berkiella sp. | reverse complement strand
CATTTAACTTCTTAGCCAATGCACGTACAGCAGGTAAAACTTTAATACCTGTTGCACGGCCAACGGCGGTGGGTTTTTCTTGGATAATTTCTTCACCCACTTTAATTTCACCTGCCACGGTGCCCGTATCTTTTTTGGCCTCACCTTCAACATCAACTAACGGTGCGCCCGTTGGAATGATATCGCCTTCTTTACCATAGAGCTTCACAATTTTGCCACTATAAGGTGAGGGCACTTCAACAACCGCTTTGGCTGTTTCAATAGAAACAAGTGGTTCATCAATTTTGATCATATCCCCAATATTGACATGCCATTTGGTAATCTCACCATCTGGCAGACCTTCACCCAAATCAGGTAAATGAAATGTTTTCATGCATACTCCAAAACTTGATTAACGGCATCTAAAATTCTTTCTTCACTGGGTATAAATGCTTTTTCCAATCGATAAAGCGGCATGATGGTATCATAACCGGTAACACGTTTTATCGGCGCCATCAGTGAAGTTAAAGCATGTTCTGCTAGCAATGCTGCTATATCAGCACTTAGCGAACAAGTTGGATTGGCTTCTTGAATAATGACGCAACGCCCTGTTTTTTCAACCGATTGCAAAATTGTCTCAAAGTCTAATGGTTTTGCCGTTGCCACATCAATGACTTCTGCTTCAATCCCTTTAGCGGCAAGCTTTTGCGCAACGAGTAAGGTTTCATGCACCATGGCACCCCATGTTACTAGGGTAATATCTTTTCCTTCACGCAAAACAAAACAAACATCCAGCGGTAATGCTTCACCATTATCTGGGACTACCTCTTTTACCATACGGTAAATACGTTTGGGCTCCATAAAAATAACCGGATCAGGATCACGAATAGAAGCCAGCAATAATCCATAAGCGCGACTGGGTGATGAAGGAATCACAACGCGCAAACCTGGGATCTGTGCAAATAATGCTTCCATACTATCAGAGTGATGCTCAGGCGCTCTAATGCCACCCCCTGATGGTGCACGAATCACCATGGGACAAGTTAAACGACCTCTGGTACGATTTCTTAACCTTGAGCCATGAGAAAGTATTTGATCAATCCCGGCACAGATAAAATCCATAAATTGAATTTCCGCAACCGGCTTTAATCCTTGAGATGCCATGCCAATAGCTATCCCTGCAATCATATTTTCTGCCAAAGGAGTGTCACGTACTCTGTCTTGCCCAAAACGTTTTTGTAAGCCTTCAGTGGCTCTAAAAACGCCGCCATTGCCTCCCACATCTTCGCCAAAGACTATCACATCTTGATCATGCTCAAGTTCATAGGCAAGTGCTTGCGTCACTGCTTCAATTAATGTGATTGCGCTCATTTGGCACCTCCTTTTTTCAGCGCTTCTCTTTGTGCTTCATAAGCTTTGGGCAATGTTGCATAAAGATAGTCAAACATGGTTTCAGGAGGGTTGGGTGGTGTGTTTTCATAGCGCTCAACCGCTTGAGAGACTTCCACGCCGAGTGCCTCAATCAGTGCTGCCTCCTTGTTATCATCCCACATATTCATGCTATGCATGTATTTTCTTAATCTTAAAATGGGATCAATTTTTTCATTTTCTGTGAGTTCTTCATTGCTACGATAACGACTTGCATCATCAGCCGTCGTATGATCGCACATCCGGTAGGTAAGCGCTTCAATCACGGTCGCGCCTTTGCCTGCACGGGCATTACTTAAAGCTTGAGCCACAGCATCTTTGACTGCAAACACATCATTGCCATCAATTTGCCAACATGTTAAGCCTGCAGCAATCCCTTTTTGTGCCAAGGTTTGTGCTTTGGTTTGTTGTTCACGTGGCACCGAAATGGCCCATTGATTGTTGTTAATAACAAATACAAGGGGTAATTCCCATGCACCGGCAACATTCATCGCTTCATAAAAGTCACCACGTGAGGTACCACCATCACCAATCGCAGTCACAACGGCACGTGGCTGCTTTCTTAATTTAAAAGCACTGGCAACGCCTGCTGCATGTAATGTTTGGCTTGCAATCGGAACGCAAATTGGAAAATCATAGGGATTATTTGCAAAATCACTCCCTCTTTCATCTCCACCCCAATACAACAATATTTCTTCCATTTTAACACCGCGCCAAAATTGTGCCCCATATTCTCGATAATAAGGGCATAGCACATCATCTGGTGCCATCGCAGATCCCATACCAACACTGATAGCTTCTTGGCCAAGCGTAGCTGGATAAGTGCCTAATTTTCCCGTTCGTTGTAAAGCAATCGCTTTTTTATCAAACAGCCTGGTAAGCATCATCATGCGATACAGTGCGACTACCGTTTTTTCATCTTGGGCAAAGGGTGGCACTTCTTGCTCAACTTCTCCTTGCGGATTCAAATAGCGAAAATAAGGTATATCAAAATGGGCAACGATCGTTGTTTTACGACTCATTTAGTCTCCTTCCTTACAAGCTAGCTACTTTGACTAGTGGGTCTTTTGATTCTTTGCGGCATTCTAACAGCCTACAAGAATGTGCGTAACCTTTGGGCAGATTATGTGACCGATTTCTGTTAATTTGTTTAAAAAAACACGGCATATCACAAGGATGTTATTTATGCTTCTAACGCAAGAACATCGTTTAATTCAAGAAAATACCAAACTGCTTGCTAACAAAGTCATCCGTCCTTTTGCGAACCAATGGGCCATCGAAAAATCATTTCCAAGCGATGCGCTTAAAGCTTTAGCACAAGCGGGACTGATGGGCATGCTTGTGCCACCTAATTGGCAAGGATCACAAATATCCTATTTATCGTATGTACTTGTGATGATAGAGCTGGCCAAAGCAGATGGTGCGCTTTCAACGATTGTCAGTGTACATAATAGCGTGGCAAGCTTACCCATTCTTCATTTTGGCAATGAGGCACAAAAGAAACAGTTTTTAGTAAAAATGGCAAAGGGAGAGCTTTTAGGTGCGTTTTGTTTAAGCGAACCGCAAGCTGGATCCGATGCTGCTAATATTCAAACTAAAGCTGTTAAAAAGGGTAATCAATTTGTATTAAATGGCGTCA
>JBFXKR010000357.1:0-3049 GCA_050173595.1 Candidatus Berkiella sp. | reverse complement strand
AAATGCCTCCCTCAACGATGGGCGACAAAGTTGCCAAGGCATTGTTTAATGAATCTTCATCGGTGAAAATACCCAATTGATCTAAAATATTTTGAAGTGTACCTGTCGCTGGTCCAATAGGATAAATCGAAGTGCCACTGGCAATTTCATCCAGCGCAGTTGCAACACCAATGGTATTACTTTGTTTTGCATAAGTATGTACAGGTAATGATTGAATATAAAGCTCTAATCTCGTACCAGCATTTATCAAAGCAGCATCAACGCTGGTTAATAAGCTATTGGTCACAAGTTGAGGCACAGCGGCCATCGGTAATCCACTCACTATCAATGCTGTCGCATCTGTGCGCACTGGCGAAAAACCTGGGTTGAGAATTTCAATGGTTGCATTATTATCTAAAACTGCTTGATTGTCCGCAAAGACGCCACCAAACACATATCTGCTCCCCCCCAAATCAACTGCTAAGGTGTTGCCTGCACCGGTTAAAATAAAATCATTCGTCGTTTCAATAACAGCCGAAGGTTGTAAGTGTAATGTTGAACCATTACTAATGGTAAGATCGCCTCCTAGCGTAAAACCAAATTCAGAAGGCATAACCAATAACGTGCCGCCCCCATTGACATTAACTGCATTCGCATAAACAAAAGCATTCAGGGTTGCCACACTGCCCAAAGGCCCCGAAAAATTGACTGTTGATAGTGGGTTTGTACCACCAATATCAAAATTGACTGCTGTGTTTCCCTCAAATGTTAAAGTTGCTGGCAAAGCACCTGCTGAATTAACCGTCCCGAAAAAACTATTATTGCCCGCAAGATTTAAGATACCATTTTGATTAATAATGGTATTGGTTGCAAAAATATCACCATCTATATTGGCTGTTTTGTTCGGGTTCATGATAAGCGTGGCAAACCTTTTGCCCTGTGCACCGATATTACCATTAATTTGCGTTTGGTTGAGAATAATTGAATTATTATTATCCGTATCAGAAACAAAATTACCATTAACAACCGTATTATCTCGAAGATCGAAAGTGGTTGGGAACAAAGCTATCCCACCAAAACCTGCTTGAATCGTCGCCACATTGATGGTGGTATTTGTTTGAAAAATCACCTGTTGGGTACCAGCGATTGGCACCGTTACTATATACGCCAATGGGTTTGTTGCACCAATATTGCCAGACAATGTGCTAGTTGCAGCGCCACCAAACAAATTAATAAATACAATTGTTCCCGATGGAAAATATGTGGATGATAGGCTATCGACCGGCCCTGTTAAATTTACATTATTTAGCAACTGAATGGTGCTACTATAAAGATTAATTGGCGTTTGATTAAGTACATCCCCAAATAAAGTAGCCACTCCTCCCATCACATTTAGCCCTGCAATGGCATTGCTAGCACCTATTGTGCCATTAAATTGCACTAAGCCTGTTGTAAATAAATTGTCACCTGCGTTATTAGCAGTGTTATCAATTGATCTACCAGCATCAGTTGACACGACAAATGGCGTTGTACTACTGCCTATAATCGTGAAATCCACATTGGGTGCAGTAAAATTGTAACCTGTAGAAGCATCATCATAAGCAGGGTTGGTTGTATTTTGACCATTGGCCCCTGCATCTAAATTGGTAAACGCATAAGATGTTTGCGTAAATATTCCAAAAAAGCTCGAAGCAAGTGCAATCGATACCAACCATGTTTTATTGTGCATTCGGTTTTTTCCTCGCACGAATAGAGATTGTTTAGTGCTGTTTGTTTGCTTACCACTCATGACGAACCCTCAAGAATCCAGCGTTGGCAGTGTAATCTTGCTTCACATCAAAATCATAACTTAAGGAAAATATCCAGTTGTTCGCGCTAAACAAGGAAGCATTTGCGCCAAGATTTAAGCTTGCTTTCGCCGGTGAAAAGCCATTTGACCTAAAGTTTGGTCCAGCACCCGTAAATTGTGCGGTTAAGGCCATGGTGTCGCCAATCAGATCATAAAAAACCATGGTGTGAAATTCACCTTGGAAAAAGCGTTGATTTTCTATCACCAGTTCATTCACCAGTTTAAAACCACCACCAAGTATAAGTGCATCAAAACTGGCATCGCGCACATTTAAGCTTGCTGTATTGGCACCGGTTTCGGTGTAAGCATCAAGTGATAGATGCGTGTAATAGGCTGAAGCCATTGGAATCACTTGCCAGGTATCATGATCATAAACATATCCTGCTTCAAGCTTGGCACCTGCTTGCCAACCATCATAGTCGGCGTGTGGATATAGGTTCACATTGCCCACACGAATATAGCGTTCACTGCTATAGTCGTTAACAGCTAAAGCCACGATGCCATTGTAATACCACGGGGTAGCGCACTCTAAACTAGCATATAAAGCTGCTTGATAACTGTCTGCTTTGGTTTTAAGGTGCGGTGTAGATTTATCATGAATATCTAATTTAGACCAACTTAAAGCACCACCCAGCAACAGATCATCGCGATAGTAAGCATCACCCCCAACTATTACACCCCAGGTATCATTTTTATAGCCTGACATATCACCGCGTGGGGATTGATTGCCATGTTGTTTAAATACTTGCACCCATCCACTTTTTGGATTGTTTGTATCGCCCGCATCAATACCGCTGGACAGTTTACCGTAGTGTTTGTCCCAGAAAGATTGGTTGTTGATATGATCATAGATCTGATTAAAAGTTAAATTTTGTGCGTTAACACCTTCATTAATAATTGCCCCATTCACTTGTGGCACTAACGTGGAGAGCGCTTCATTTAATGAGGCAACATCACCATAGGTTAACAGTTGATTAAAAATAGTTTGAAGTGAACCCGTTAGCGCCACCCCACTCGCAGCGATACTATCAAGCGCATCAGCAACACCATGGGTATCACTTTGATTAGCAAAATCTTCAATTGGGTTTGATGTAACAACTAAATTGAGTACCGTGCCCCCTGGCGCTGTTGTACCGTAAGACGTTAATAAAGAATTGGGGGTAATAATGATTGGGTTATTAATAGTTGAGCCACCGCCCCCCGTGATAATAGGAATCGTTT
>JBFXKR010000356.1:0-3050 GCA_050173595.1 Candidatus Berkiella sp. | reverse complement strand
CCTGGCCAATCCAATCCACCACAGGCACAGCGACTCCAAGATTTTCGCCCATGGTTACAAAAGAGTATACACCTTCATGAATGACAACATTGTTAACATTCATGCCGCCTATTCTCATGGACATTGTTGTTCTTTGTTTGCGGTTTAAATTAAACAATTGTTCGGGATCGTTGATGGACATCACTGCCATGCCATAGGTTCCAGCATCGGCTTTTATGATGATGTAGGGTTTATGTTCAATATTATATTCATTATATTTCAATTGTATTTGTTTAATTAGCTCGTAACTTTTATTTACAAGACACTCTATGCCGTCTTTTTGAATAAAATCAATTTCGCCACAATCATAGAACAATGGGAAGATTTGCCATGGGTCAATATCTATTAAATGAGCAAATGTTTCACAAATTTCACGATAATATTTAAGATGATGGGCTTTGCTACGATTGGACCAACCTAATAAAGGGGGAGGTTCAATCGGTTGCTTTATATTTTGTAAAATTTCAGGGATCCCTTCTGAGAGATCATTATTTAAAATGATAAGACAGGGCACAAAGTCACCACAGGCAAGAAGCTCATTTTTTCTTTGGATTGCATGCAGCGTGATTGTTAGACCAGAAGGTAATGTAATCTGTTGTACATCATCAACCAGCATGGAACCAATAATCACTTCATATCCGGCTTTTTGAATGATATCACTGAGTGTTGCAACGCTTTGGTAATAATGCTCATTGCGCGTATGATTTTCTGGGATGATCAGAATTTTTTTGCAATGTGGATAAAGCTCATATAAGGCACTTTGAGCTGCCTGTACGCATAGCGGAATAAATTCAGGATTTAAATTGTTAAATCCTGCGGGGAATAAATTTGTATCAATCGCTGCAATTTTGAAACCACTATTTCTTAAATCTACGGAGCTAGTGAGGATTGGTGGCCCTTCAAACCAGGTATCTCTAAACCAAGCTTCAATTTTTAGACGATTATCTAAAATACATTTTTCAAGCTCATAGAACGGCCCAGCTTGTGCAGTGATTAAATGCGGAATGTGATTTTCCATGCAGAGTTTATCCAAAGAATCGCGCTGTATACCAATGATATCGGCCTTATGGCTTAAGTGATAAAACAACGCTCAAACTACTGGATAAATATAACTATGATAATATTTTAAGGTTTTTTTGTTTGAATTTGCATTAAGATAGGTTACACTTTCATGAGTGAGCAACCGCTCACCGTGTCGTTTTAACTAAGGATGTTTTTCGATGTATGAATTAAGTTTGGTTGATACCCATCAGGTATCTGGCGGTATTGATAATCTTTCCACAAATGCTACCTTATCTACCTTAAGTGGCACTGTTATTGGGGGAGGTTTAGGAACTGTGGCCGCCCTTAATATGTCTGTCCCCACAGCAAGTTTGCTACCTGTATGGATTGCAGCTTGTACTGGCGCTGGTGGTGCGATTGGGACCTTGGTCGGCATGGCATTTGCCATGGGTACATTTAGCGCAGCATGCCAAACCTGCCTTAGTTCAAAATAATGTTTTAAACACCTTGACTTTAAGTGAGTAAACGCTCACAATGGGCGCCTATTTGATAAAGATGAGAGAGTAAAGCTTTATGAGAGATGGCAGTCTTACCCGCAAAAAATTAGAACGTTGTGCATTAACTTTGTTTGTAGAGAAAGGGGTGAGCGCCACTACCATTAAAGACATTGCTAACAAAGCACAAGTTGCAGAAGGCACACTTTATCGACATTATGAAAGTAAAGATGAGTTAGCACAACATCTCTTTACCAGTGCCTATGAAACATTCACAAAAGAAATAACTAAATTAGCGATTCAACAGCCTTCACTAGCAGCAAAGATGGAAGTGATGGTTAGATTTTTTTGTAAATGTTACGATGATGATCCTATTTTGTTTAACTATCTTTTATTGGTCCAACATACCCAAGTCAAAGTGTCGCATGGCAAAGACATCAATGCGCATGAAAATATTGTTATGATTTTTAATGATGCCATTAAAAAGAAAGAAATTGCGAAAAAAGATCCTAACATCTATGCCTCAATTGTGCTTGGTATTGTACTTCAAGCAGCTTTAAGCCGAGTTTATAAACGCATTACTCGCACCATGCTACAGGATGCTGATGAGTTAGTTGCTGCTATTGCTGGCGCCTTGGGTTATTAAAAAATGCTAACACTCAGCAAAGCTCTTTTACTCTTTATAGTACTGAGTATTGTAAAAGCTTTTGCCTGTTCGCCTCATTATCAGGTGATTGAAAAAAGCAATCATCAAATTCATTTGCTTGAATTTGATCCTGCTTCTTGCAAAGTTGTCAGTGTGCGCGCCAATCAAGACAGCACTTTAAAAAGTGAAGTATCTACTTTGGTTTCATTGCATCATGCCATAGCAGGCATCAATGGTGGTTTTTTTCACCTTGATAATAATGGCGTTGCCACTCCAGCAGGTGCCTTGAAGATCAACAACGAGTGGCTTGGGTTGATGCATATCCCAAGAGCTGCGATAGGGTGGGGTGATCACAATCAAAAAGCCTTAGTAGATAGAATTGTCACCAAAGGTCAAAAGAGCCAAAAGGTAGAGGTGAAACCTTTGCTTGATGCATCAAGCACGTCAAAAAAAACTTGGCAGGGCTTCCCCTTTATTGTCGGTGGTACACCCTTGTTGCTTAAAAATGGCACAGCAATGACAAATCATCGTAGCGAAAAAACAAATCGCTCCTTTATAGAAGAGCGCCATGCACGGACGGCTTTTTGTATCAAAGATCCGCATCATTGGCTGTTTATTGTTAGCGCGCATACAAAAGCACCTTATCGCCAATATACCGATCATATTGTAGAAGGCTTAACGATAGAGGAGCTTACAAAGTTTCTACAAGCTCAAGGCTGCAAAGATGCGATTAATTTAGATGGCGGTGGCTCATCAACACTTGTATTTGAAGGCAAAGTGCGAAATACACCCGCAGGTGACATGGATGACATTTTTCAATTGTTTCACGAACGTCCTGTGAGTGATGCCATCTTGTTATTGCCACATAA
>JBFXKR010000355.1:0-3057 GCA_050173595.1 Candidatus Berkiella sp. | reverse complement strand
AGGTAGCAAATTAATGCCAAAAACCATATAGTTATTCCTCCAACAAATTGGCGGTATGCCAGACTGAGCGCAGTATCGCTTTAACACCGTTCAGATACAAGAGAAAGCTGCACGTCTTAAGGTGAGAAAGAGCTTAATGATTACCAATGAGGCGCTGCGGGGGTAGATTTTAGTACCTCTTGGATACGAAGGCGGGTACTTTCCGTGGTATTCGGGGGAAGATTATTGATATCAAACCAACAGGCTTGCTTAATTTCACGGCAAAGCTTCACCTTGGGCGGGGACGCAAACTGCGTAATTACATATAAAAGGGGGTAATCACTGGCGCCACAGATAAGATGGGTGTAAATGGCAAAAAGCGAGGGGGTTTGCTTTACTATCAGGCCAGTTTCTTCTTGAACTTCTCGAATAATGGCCTCTATCGGGGTTTCACTAGGATTAACACCACCACCCGGTAAATGCCAGCCCTGCATATAAGTATGCTCAACCAGCATCACTTCTTTGTGCTCATTGATGATGAGCGCTTTAACGCCAATAGTCGCTGTATTTAACAAGCGTTGCATTTTTCTTCTGATAAAGTTAGCGCAAGTAAAAAAAAGATTGATCATCATCAAGCCCTTGATCCTATCTCAAGCAGATACTTTATATTCTTGATGATTAGCTTAGCAAGGTTTTTAATTGTATTTTAGAAATTAGGATCTGGGTCTGACTAATCCCCATCATTATTTTAGAAAAAACTATATGTTAATAGATTGTCATGGCAAGCGTAGCAAAGTACTCTACAGTCTTTAAAGTCATCAATTTTTTGGGCACGTCACTGCGAGGAGTTTTCGACGAAGCAGTCCAGTATCTTAAATCATCAGATTTATTCTTGAGACTGGATTGCTTCCCCAAAGCTTCGCTCTGGGTCGCAATTGCGAGCGAGGCAAAGTAATCTACGGTCTTTAAAGTCATCAATTTTTACCTTTAGTTTATTTGATGCACGTCACTGCGAGGAGTCTTCGACGAAGCAGTCCAGTATCTTAAATCATCAGATTTATTCTTGAGACTGGATTGCTTCCCCAAAGCTTCGCTCTGGGTCGCAATGACAAATAAAATTACTTCAAATTCTGTTTTTTTCCCTCATAAAAAATTGATGGGGATACATCAGGGTCTGGGAGATTTGGGAGGTTCAGATTGGGTATATTTACTGGCGGTAGTTTGCAATGATTCATGGCTAGGCTTTTCAGGGGAAAGATAATCAATATTGTTTTTCTCAAAAAACTCAAAAACTTCATTGTCTGAATCAGGATCCATTCCTAATTGTTGCCACAAAACGCGTAATTCAATGGGAATAGATTGACCATACATGATGTCAGGTAAATTTTGAATATCTTTGAGTGCTAAGATATCTCTTAAGGCACCTTCAGCGTTTGCATTCATGTTGTTTTGTTCAAACTTAATTTTTTCATTGAGTGAAGTTGCATCATTATCATGCTTTTTTAAATGACGCAACAAAATATACACAAAAAGATTGGCCATTTGATCTTTTAAAGGATGAGGCTGTTTTGCAATATAGTGGCACAATGGTGCAGATAAATTGCCAGATAATTTATTTTTAGAGCGCTCATTATGCAGTTTATGGTAATGACGCGTCATAGGAGAATATCCTCGAAATCGATAACACTTATATATATAGAATATAAGGTATTGCTACGATTAAAAAAGTGGGACTACACCTGTTATCAAAATGCGTAAGCGCAAAAAATCTGGTCTTTTTGTTAAGCACTCAATAGCGTTCATTAAAATTTGGACATATTTGCATTTGCTTTTAAGCACTGCTGCCAAATAGTTTTTTAGTTTGAACCCTTAGATCTTAAAAATATATTCTTTGATTTTAAGCTTAAGCAGGGGTATATTTTCAGCGCTGGAATAAAAAATATGTATAAACCAGTGAAGTTTATAAATAACAATAAATAAATTTAATTCTTTTTTAATTTTCTTATCCGAATTCAAACAATAATTAAGAGGTAAGTTATGCTTAAGTTCATCACCTCATCTCCTCGTGCTCAACAAGTTACTAAATTTGCAAAAGAATCAGCACCAACGGCAATAGCCTTTGTAACTGCAGGTGCTGGCCTGTTGTTGTTAGGCATGGATACAGCATTATTAAATTTTGCTGAAGGTCAATTAAGTATGCTTAGTGGCTCATTGAGTAATTTTTATGGCCAAGGCGTTGCTTTAGTAGCTGAAGCAACACTGGCAGTTGCTGCACTGCGTTCAGGTTCCTGGGCGGTGGGGCAAATGCGCAAGGTAAGTGAGCTTGAAAAAGAAAATGCATCATTAAAAGCGCAATTAGAAGAACAGGACGATGAAGATCTAAAAAATCGCGAGAAAGAACTACAAAAAGAACAAAAAGCTTTAGAGAGAAAAGAAAGCAGTTTGAAAACTCGGGAAACCAGATTAAAAACTGCTCAAGAAAAGCTTAAAGCAGAAAAAGATCAATTAAAACAAGAAAGAAAAGAAGCGTCAAAGCAAAATCATGATAAAGCCAAAAATTTAAGTGATCGCGAACAACAATTAATTGATGATGAAAGCGCGGTAAGAGATTGGAAATCTGATCTTGAGCGCGAGAGATTATTGCTGCAAGAAGCGCAACAAGAACTTGCTCAAGAGAGAGCTGAATTTGAAGCAAGTAAACAACTTGACGTGCAAGCAAATTCTGCTGATGCTCAAAGAGAAGAAGATATTTTACAAAAGCGTCCTGCCATGCTACCAGATTTTGGACGCAAAGGTGGCAAAGCTGGCAGAAAAATATTGGCTTCTGAAATGAGGATTGGCGTAGAAGATTTGAGTTCTGAAGCCCGTTTTGAAGAAAGTAGCGCAAGTCATCATTCACGTCGCAGCCCAAGTCCAGGTCGAAGTCCAGTGCATTAAGTAAAACGCAAAAAAGGGTTCTTAAGAACCCTTTTTTATGGTGCATCGGGTTGATTTTCAGGCAATGCTTTCATATAGGCAGCATGCTTGGCACAATGCTGGTGAATTTTTTGTATATGTGGTTAATTGTCTAAGGCTAAG
>JBFXKR010000354.1:0-3067 GCA_050173595.1 Candidatus Berkiella sp. | reverse complement strand
GGATCCGAATGGTATCCCCCAGTGCCAAACGATAATTCACTGATATACGCCCTTTATTGACCCTGACTTCGCCCTTGCGAATAATCCTGTAGATCCGACTTTTAGGGACCCCACGCAAGAACGTCGATAAAAAATTATCGAGTCTTTGCCCTGCATTGTTATCATTCACGATAATTTGCTGGACCTGGGTAAGTGGCTGATGACTGGCTAACATGAGTGAATTATATAACGCCTGTTTTTTTTTGTCCGCTTTTTTTCATTTGAGATCAACTAGTTCGGTTGGTTAAAAACTGATAAAATCTCATGGTTGCTAGAGTCAATACATTTAGTTTTCTTGCTTAGCAACAATATGCCAACAAGAGGCAAACCTCGCGAGGCTAGAATAGTTATCATCTCCTTGTTATTTGTTGAACTTTTCATCGTTCACAACATCCTAAGACACTTTAAAAGATGCAAAACAAGGTGAAAGCGAACCTCTTTGGTAAAACGTGAGTCTGTCTTATGCAATGACTCCGCTTTGCATTAATGCAATTGCGTCAATAAACAAAATATTAAAATGAAAAAATACACGGAATATTATGACTAAAAGAATGCTAATCAATGCTACTCAAAAAGAAGAAATTCGAGTTGCTTTAGTTGATGGACAATCTCTCTTTGATCTGGATATCGAACGCACAGGGCGCGCACAAAAAAAAGCCAGCATCTACAAAGGACGCGTCACGCGCGTCGAACCCAGTCTTGAAGCCGCCTTTGTTGATTATGGCGCTGAAAGACATGGTTTTTTGCCACTGAAAGAAATTTCTCGAGAATATTTCAGTAATCCAAACGAAGGTCGCCCGCATATTCGTGATGCCCTAAGACCTGGCCAAGAACTTATTGTTCAAGTAGACAAAGAAGAGCGTGGCAACAAAGGCGCAGCCCTTACCACCTTTATCGGCCTTGCTGGTTGCTACTTGGTGTTAATGCCAAACAATCCCAGAGCTGGTGGTATTTCAAGACGTATTGAAGGTGATGAGCGCAGCGATCTTAAAGATGCTTTAAGCCAATTGGCTTTGCCAGATGGTATGGGCTTGATTGTAAGAACAGC
The DNA here is from genome assembly GCA_050173595.1 of Candidatus Berkiella sp. GTDB lineage: Bacteria > Pseudomonadota > Gammaproteobacteria > Berkiellales > Berkiellaceae > Berkiella. The sequence continues at coordinate 1,980 of JBFXKR010000354.1, read as the reverse complement.
CGGGGTTGGACGCAACATTGAAGAGCTCAGCTGGGATCTGGATGTGCTGTTAAGTCAATGGCAAGCCATTTTACAAGCCTCCAACCGACCTGCGCCCTTTTTAATTCATCGTGAAAGTGATGTCATTATTCGCGCTATTCGCGATTACTTACGGCCTGATATTTCTGAAATATTGGTTGATACAGATGAAGCCTATCAACATGCCAAAAGACATATCCAAATTGTTAGACCCGATTTTGCAGAAAGAGTGAAACGCTATCAAGATCCCATTCCGCTATTTAATCGCTTTCAAATTGAAAGCCAAATTGAATCCGCCTTTAAACGCGAAGTAGCTTTAGAAAATGGCGCTTCCATTGTGATTGATCCTACAGAAGCTTTGATTGCTATTGATATTAACTCTGCCAGAGCAACTGAAGGTTCAGACATCGAAGAAACTGCCCTACAAACCAACCTTGTGGCAGCTAAAGAAATTGCAAGGCAATTACGCCTTCGAGATATCGGTGGCTTAATTGTCATCGATTTCATCGATATGAACTCATCTCGCAATCAACGCATGGTCGAAAATCACTTGCGTGAGGAGTTAGGGCCCGATAGAGCACGCATTCAATTAGGCCGGATCTCTCGTTTTGGATTGTTAGAAATGTCGCGCCAAAGGTTGCGCCCTTCTCTTGGCGATTCCAGCGGTGTTTCATGCCCACGCTGTGAAGGCCAAGGTACCATCCGAAATATTCAATCACTGGGCCTGGCTTTAATGCGCGTCATTGAAGATGAAGCCATGAAAGAAAATACTCGCCAAGTGAATGTGCAAGTTCCTGTCGATTTGGCGGCTTATTTGCTCAATGAAAAGCGCCAAGCCGTTATGACCTTAGAAGAAAGGCATCATATTCGAATTTTGGTTTTACCCAATCCGCATTTAGTCACACCACAGTATGAAGTGGTTAGAATCAAAGATGACGACAGCGAGCAAAGTGAACTGCCAAGCTTCAAACAGATCTCTGCGCAAGAACGTAAACCAGATGATTTTAGCCGCAGCACCCAAGTTGAAAAGCAAGACGAGCCTGCTATCAAACATATTACTTCCATTGCACCTGCGCCGATACAAATTTCAAGAGAAAAAGGCATTATTCGCAGGATCTGGTCAGCAGTTTTTGGTAGTACCAGTGAAAAACCAAAACGCGCAGCAAGCAATACAACCGCATCTGAAGGTCGCTCTCATTCAGGGCGCTCTCATCAACAAAGACGAGGTCGCGGGCATCATCGCGGTCATGATAGACAAGATCGTGAACGTCAAGGGCGTGATAGACATGAGCGACATGACAGACAGCGCCATCAAGACAGGCATGAGCGACAAGAAAGACAAGGTGGCAATCAAAGAAGCGAACGCGAGCAGCAATTTGATAGACAAGATCAGCGCCAAGAAAGACATGAGCGCCATGAGCAACGTCATGATAGAAACGAGCGCCAAGATCAACGTCATGACAGAAGCGAGCGCCAAGATCAACGTCATGATAGAAATGAGCGCCATGAGCAACGATCCGACCGAAATGATCGCAACCGACGCAATAATCGTAACCGCCGTCAAGGTGGCCAACGTCGCGATGACAGATATCAACGTGATAATGAAAATCAGCGTTTTGAAGAAAAAGAAGTCACAACTCAAGAACAGAGCCCGATTAGCACTGTGCAAGATGTTCAAGTAGTGCAACAGCCTGTTCCCGTTGTTCAAGAACAACAGATGGCACGCCAACCTCAGGTTGCTAGCGCACAAGCACCTGCTGTTGAAGTGAAAAAACCCGAACCACTTCCTGAACTGTCTAGCCAAGAAGCGATTGCAAATCGTAAAAAGCAAGATGCGATTTCTTTTGTAAAATTAACGCCAGAAGAAAAAGAACGCTCCTTGGTAACATTATCGGAATCACAAAGTGCACCAGCAGAGCATCATTATACGTTGATCACCACCAAGTAAGAGAGTCTTGATAC
>JBFXKR010000353.1:0-3067 GCA_050173595.1 Candidatus Berkiella sp. | reverse complement strand
GTGAAATTACCCTTATTGCATACTCGACAAGGTCTGAATATCAATTCCTATTTATGTCTTTTACCAGATGCGACGGTTGCCGAGCTTTCAGTTGGTCTGCAAATATGCAGACTATTTTGGAATATGCTGGCACACAACTTGAAGCTTGGGAAGCTGAAGCCCAACTAAAATATCCCAATGCTTTTAAAAGTGATACGGGCTCTGAACCAAGCTCTGCGCCCTCATCCTCGCCCTCTTCACCGGCTTTATCACCCAGGGCAAGCGCACACGGTCTGCCACCCCCACCGCCTGCAATGCCTTCGCCAGACTATTTTAAACCCTTGCCAAAATCTGAAAAGGAAGTTGAACTCAGTAAATATCGCAGAGAAAAAGCGTATCGTATAGAAGAACTCAAAAGGCATCTTAAAGAAAATTGCGACATGGATTTATCCAATGAAATGATTGCTCATTTAGGAGATCATATAGATCAATGGGAAGCCCTGCGTGCTCATTTTGATGAGTTTTCTAGTACTAGAGTTGCTTACAGAAAAGCGCTTGAAGGTGTTGATGATAAAGAAAGCCTTGTCAGCAGTGCCATGATGTTGCATGAATACAAAGAACGATTGGAGGCCTTATCCGAATCTATACAAGGTGCAATGGATGAAATCAATAAAATATTATCGCAAAGTGATAGGGAAAGTAATGTTAATTCTGTAAAAATAGAAAGAATAAAATTATTACTCTTCGCATATGAAAAGAAACTTGAACTCATTTCAAAGAGTTTAGATAATGATTTTACTGAGAATGACAAAGCAGCGCTCAATCTAACCGATATAGTTGAGCAACGCGATAACATCAGAAGAGATATTGGCGCTTTATCTTCGTTAATCACTATCATTTCAACTAAAGAGCAACCCTCACTTAACTTGGCGGCACAATCAAATGATTTTGATCTTGTCAAAACCCTTGCTTTAAAGACAACTAATTTAGGCGCGCGTGACAATGATGGCAAAACGTTTTTAAATTATTTAAACCCATCACAAGTTCAAGAACTGAGTGCATATTTGTTAGAAAACGGCGCGGCTAAAAACGCATTGAAAGTGGCCTTGTTGCAACAAGACATCAACCTAGTGAAAAAGATATCGACTGAGTTTAAAATTAATTTATTTGACATTAACAGCAACGATGATCCCATCTGGAACTATTTACCATCAACACTATCTGATGAGTCAACGTTTTCAAAAATGTCGTATTTTTTCTCGACCCATGAAACATTTAACCATTGGCTGAATCAAACATTAAAAGATAAAATGAATAGCTTGCATGCACAATTTCATCCAACATTTGCAAAACTTGATGTAGAGCTGATGGAGATCAATGAAACGCTAATAGGCATTCGCGAACTTTCAATGCCTATTGAGCGCTACATAGAACAAGCAAATGAAAAATGTAAAGAAATACAAGCAACCCTTGAAGCGTTTGAAGCAAAACATGCTTCGCTGTTACATCCCAATTATGAACATTTAAATGAAGTTTCAGGAAAGTATAAAGCGCTAAAAGAAGTGCTCAGCAACCTTCATCAGTCATTAACCGATGTTCAAACAAACAGCCAAGATAGACTCAAAGAAGAAGCGGAGAGTAAAAAGCGCCCTAAATCAAATTAATAGCCGCCTTACAAACGTGAAGAGCAGATCATTCTCGCTGGTATGCAAACTTCGATTTGTTTGGCTAAAGCGATTTCAGTTAATGAAATTTCAACACGATAAGCAAAGATTTCAACACCCGCAATCACAGCTTGTCTTAAAAGCGCACCATATTTTGAATCGATATGATCGGCCGGAAACAATCTTTCAATGCCGGTATGTTGAACACAATATACTAACACCGCGCGATAGCCGCTTTCTTTAGCATGAATCAGCGCTTTAAGTTGAGACACACCTTTCTCAGTGGGGGCATCTGGGTAAAACCCACGATGAATTTCATCCCCTAGTGTCACATTATTAATATGAACAAAACAGCTTGGCGCATCTTCTGAAGGGTTGGCTTTGCATAAGGAAATATCGAATGCATATTCACCTAAGGCATTAGGGGCAACATTAATATGTGCATAGCCTTGCAGTTCTTTAAGCACTGCGTTTTGAATACCTTCGGTGATTAATTGGGTAGAGTTTTGTGTATTTACACTTACTAAATGGCCTCCATCCACCTCTACTAGCTCCCAGGTATCCGGAAATTTTCTTCTAGGGCTAGGGGAATGGGAGAACCAAATGCGGCTGCCAAGCATATCACAGCCTGTCATGGCGCTCATGTTAGGACAATATATGACCCGATGCTCTTGGTTATTAATCACAACTTCAGCCAAAAAACGCTTATATCGCTTCAAAAGCACGGCTTGGGTTAACGGGCTTGCAAATTCCATATTCGCACCAACACTTAGTTTTATCATGTTTTCCTACCCATATAGTCGGCATATTAACTAATTAAGTTGAGGAGCAACTGATACCAAAGATGGCGCCATGCAAAAAATGTGTTATTTCCTACTTTCTGATTCGACAATTGTCGCCTAGCCAAAGGGATCTTTTACGTGTATATTCGCACCCTCAGTGTAAGGAAGCACAACCTTAGGGTCCTAACTCATATACTTGAGCATCATTTAGGGAACTTTTTATAAGCATTGATGTTCCAACTAGAAATGCGATAGATTTGAATCTTACCTGGACGTTTTTAGCGTCAGGAGGAGGAAGCCATGTCAGCCGATACCAATAGCAGCACAACGAAGAAAAAAACAGTGAAGGCAACAACGCAAGGAAGCAACCCAACAACCACTCAAACCTTATTATCTTATGGGGTGAAGCCCTATGAGCCTAAGAAAGGTGAAGAGTATATGAGCAAAGCTCAATTGGAGCATTTTCGAAAGTTGCTCAATATTTGGAAAACCGCCTTGCTTCAAGGTGGAGATGAAACGATTCATGATCTTAAAGAGCTTGCCGAAGTCCCTGCGGATGTCAGCGACCAAGCAACCTTGGAAGAAACCTTTGCACTACGTTTACGCGCTAGAGATAGAGAGCATAAACTCATTAACAAAATT
>JBFXKR010000352.1:0-3073 GCA_050173595.1 Candidatus Berkiella sp. | reverse complement strand
AATTCGCGATTTTAAAAATGAGATTGCCTATGAAGGTGGTCTACCCCTGGAAAAACTTGCCAGGGAGCGTGAAGAAGTGAAAAAGAATGTTGATGATGAAATTAACGATAAACGCAATGAGATAGAGCGCCTCTTAAAACAAATGAGCGCTATTGAAAAAAACGATAGACTTAAAGATATAAAAGCAGATGTAGAAGGATTTCTTCGTGATGCTAAAGAACAACTAAAGGAGTTAATAGCAAAAAAAGATCAGACGCTGGCTAATATCAACGCTGCGCTAGCAAAGTATGACAATGGCATTGAGCGCCTAGAGCTTGAACTAGAAACCCAAAAAGCCTATGTACAAGGCCTTCTTGAAGGCAGCAAAACAAAAAGCGAAGCCAAAGCAAAGGCCAATAAAACCCCAGAGCAGATTTTGAATGATGCTTTTGCCAGTCAAGATCTCGAGTTTGCCAAACTTGAACATTATAATGATGCGGAAAAGGCTGTCATTCGTGCGATGCTTTATAGACTCAATCCTAAATCAACAGGTAATGAAAATGCACTTTTATGCAACGAACCCAACCTACAGAAAATTTTTCAACCCGCAATAAAGTTTCAAAAAATCAAATATTCTGATCTTAAAAAAGAATTAGGCAGAAGTTTATTTGAAGATGAGAAAAAGCCAGACAAAATTGCTAAACCCCCTAAATCAGATGCGCCATCAGTACAAGACCAACCAGGACTTGCGGGCGCAGGAATGAACAATCCTGCGGTTGGTGTTGGTGGCACAGCAGCACCAGGCATTCAGCAACCTCCTCCTTATGTTGCGCCAAGCGGTCCCCAAAAAGATATCTCACAAGAAGATACCGCGCTTAAGATTCTCAAAAATATTTTCAAGTCAATTGATATTAAAGATCGCTATGCCCGCGCTGGAGGCAAAAAATCTTTTGTATCTATGTACATTAAAAAGCAACATAAAGACCGGCCAAAACAAATTGATGATTTACAAGCTGCTGTTGCGAAAGCGACAAGCGCAATTGAAGCCTTGAGTACAAACGTTGATAATTCAAATAATCAGCAAAACTTAAAGGCCATTTTTGACGATTTAGACAAAACCATGAAGAAAATTAAAGCTGACATGCAACAAGCAGGTCATAAATTCAAAGGTACTTCTAGAATGGAAAACGTGCTTAAGAATTTAGAGCTGGAAACTCAGAAAATGAGAGCTGCGGTGGGAATTGAGGAGTCAAAGCCCAGAGAATCAAAGAAAATGAATTAAATTTTTCTTTGTCTTAGCCAAGAAAAAAATGCTTGCTTAAGTAAAATAAGGATAAATGTGAAAAATAGTTTACTTGCTGCATCCTTCATTGCTACTTTTTTTTTACACATAGGCGCCGTCTTTGGGGCACAACAATATGTGCTTGATCCTGATCATAGTCATGTAACATGGCATGTGAATCATTTTGGTTTTTCTGATCTCTCAGGGACTATTGTCGCCCAAGGGAATATCATGCTTGATGAGGCTTTGCTGCAAAATAGTACAGTGAATGTGACGCTCAATATTGCAGGTATTCAAACACCCAGCGCAAAATTTACTCAGATGCTAAAAAGCAGTCAATTTTTTAATGTAAGCTCCTTTCCCAATGCAAGCTTTGTTAGCGATAGCATTCAGATGACAGGCAAAAATACCGCTAAGGTAAGTGGGACGCTGACAATTCACGGCGTTTCAAAACCTGTTGTGCTCAATACCAGAATAAATAAAATTGGTATGCATTCTTACTATGGTGTTAAGGCCGCTGGCTTTAGCGCTGTTACTGTGATCAAACGATCTGATTTCGGTCTTGGTGCCTTTAGCCCAGGCGTGAGCGATGAAGTGAAAGTAAATATTGAAGTTGAAGCAAAAATAGGGTCATAATCAAGCATTAATCTAAAGGGACTCAGATTTGCTCATGAAAAAATCGCTTTTTGTTTACTCGCTGATGCTTGGGGCACTATCAAATGCTGCTTTCGCTTCTTGGGATGGCAGTGTATTTATTGGGATCTCAGGGGGCTGGGCACAGCGCCATGGCGATGTCGATGCAACCATTACCCATCCAACACCAGGTCCTGGTATCACCGTATTTTCAACAGACACGGGTAGTAGCTTTGATAATGGCTATCTTTGGGGCTTATTAGCAGGCTATGAACTTCATCAGAATCATTGGATTGTTGGCTTAGAAGCAAATCTGGATTGGCAAGACAAGCGACACAAGTCAGATGATAACATCCTTGCTTTCACCGATTCGATTAATCAAGGCTGGATGTATACGCCACATTACAAAACCAATGCTGTGCTTGGTATTTCTGGGCGCTTAGCTTATGAATTATTCACCTACTTTGTTCCCTACCTTCGACTTGGTGCAGAATTTAGCAGCAATCGTTTGCGCTTTTTTGCCTATGATCCCACTCAAGGATTGTTTGTAGAGGGAGATACTCGACGCCACATGACAAGACTTTTATTGGGCGCAGGCGCACAAATACCCATCCCAATAGTTATGCCAGGTCTTTCAATTCGAATGGAATATAATTACCACTCTGGCGGCAAAGAAATTGATTGTGAAGGCTTAGCAAGACCTGATTATGCAACGCTTTGGAACATCAACAGCAAAGCCAGCACGGATTCAGTGAAAGCATCGCTTGTTTGGAACTTACCAGTCTAATCGGTCCCAAACGACTGTTTCTGAAAAAGGTCCTGATGTCCCCTTAACGTACAAACGCTTACCTTCAGGGGACACTTTTATCTCGCTGGGATAAACTTTACCCGTGCTAGACTCATAAATTTTACCCCCCACCCATTTACCATTGGAGAGATGATAATCACACATCATCACCGGGCCTGTTTCTATCTTTTTATTTCGCCAGCAAAAACGTTTAGCATCTTTGCTCATCGGGTAAATTTCGATGAGCTCACCAACCAGATTGCCTTGAATAATTGTTATCTTAACTTTGCCAATAAGTTTTTCACCGAAATTGGGTGAGCGCGCAGCCCATATCCCTTCGGGGGTAGCACCAAAAGCGCGCAAACTCAGGGTTGCAAGTATCGCTAGCAACC
>JBFXKR010000351.1:0-3079 GCA_050173595.1 Candidatus Berkiella sp. | reverse complement strand
TCTTCCGATCTAGTTGCCAATGAACAAAATCGTGAGCTAAAAGGCCAAGGTGGCAAAAAACATCCCACCTCTGTGATTAAAGTGAGCGAAGAAGGCGTTATTTTCCGCTCTTATAAAGACGGTACGAAAATTTTACTTTCACCAGAAACAACGGTGTTGGCGCAAAAAGATCTAGGCAGCGATATTATTATCCCGCTTGATGAGTTATTGCCTTTTCATGTGGATGAGAAAAAACTAAAAGCCTCATTTGACAGAACCCATCGCTGGGAATGTCGCTCATTACATGAGCATTTAAAAAACCGACAAAATCAGGCGATGTATGCCGTGGTGCATGGTGGCTCGGACTTATCCTTAAGGCAAAAAAGCTGCGCAATTTTAACCAATGAAGCTTTTGATGGTTTTGCCATTGGCGGCTCATTAGGCTGCGATCATCAAGAACTTTATCAAACTGTTGATGGTACCACTTTGCATTTACCACCTGATGCGCCCGTGCATTTATTAGGCATAGGTGATATCACGTCGATTGATAATTGCATTGGCTTTGGTATTGATACATTTGATAGCTCCTACCCAACCAAAGCAGCGCGCCATGGTATGATTTTTACCCGCAACGGGCCTTTAAAATTAATTCGCCAAGCGCACGCAAGAGAGTTTGAACCGCTTGAATAAGGTTGTGAATGTCAAACGTGCAAACATTATACCCGCGCTTATTTACATCATTTGTTTAAAGCCAATGAACCTGCCGCAGCCAGCCTTGCTACCCATCATAATGTGCATTTTATGATGAAAAAAATGGAAAACATTCGAACGCAGATTTTGTGTGGGTTGGCTTAAGAAAAAGTGATTGTACACGATTTTTTATTTAAGCCTGTCAATTTATCCATATTCCATGAAAATGAGGACATAGACTCCGAAATTTCATGGATCTTGATTGACAATACACTTTTATTCCATGAAAATTGGTAGTATAGATCCAAAATTTCATGGAAAACAAATGATTCTTAGAAAACAATATTTAGAAGAACTAGAAAGAGCCTTCCGTGTGCACCCTATTGTTGGCATTTTGGGACCAAGGCAATGTGGAAAAACAACCTTAGCTAAGCAATATCTTGATACGCTAGGCCCAACACCAAATAGGAATTATTTTGATCTAGAAGATTCAACTGATCTGAGCCGTTTAATCGATCCTAAAATTGCCTTAGAAAATTTATCTGGTCTTATCATCATTGACGAAATACAAAGGATCCCTGAATTATTTCCTACTTTAAGAGTGTTAGTAGATGCAAATAAAGACAAACAAAAATATTTAATTTTAGGCAGCGCCTCACAAGAATTACTGAAACAATCTTCTGAAAGTTTAGCCGGTCGAATTGAATATTTATCCCTTTCACCTTTGAGTTTTTTTGAAACCAATGACTGGAATAAATTATGGTTAAGAGGTGGATTCCCAAATTCTTATTTAGCAATAGATGATGATGCTTCCCTTCGATGGCGCAATGCTTATATACGGACCTTTTTAGAGCGCGACATTCCAAACTTGGGAATTCAACTTGCCCCTGGTCATTTGCATCGCTTTTGGATGATGTTAGCTCATTATCATGGAAATACCATGAATTATAGTGAATTGGCAAAATCGATGAATATATCTAGTAAAACAGCAATGTATTATTTAGATATTTTAGTGGGAACGTTTATGATCCGCCGATTACAGCCCTGGCATGAAAATATTAGTAAACGTCAGGTAAAGGCACCTAAAATATATTTTAGAGATAGTGGACTTTATCATGCTTTATTGCAGATCCAAGATGCAGATAATTTATATACGCATCCTAAATTAGGCGCTTCATGGGAAGGCTTTGCTTTAGAGGAAATTATTCGACAACATCATATTGCTGAAAACGAAGCTTATTTTTGGGCCACACATAACCAAGCTGAATTAGATTTGCTGCTATTTCATAAAGGAAAAAGATTAGGTTTTGAATTTAAATATACCTCAACGCCAAAAGTAACAAAATCAATGCATATAGCCATTCAAGATTTAAATCTTGATCATTTAACAATTGTTTATCCAGGCAAAAAGAGCTATCAGCTTGATGAAAGGATATTTGTGTCGGGCTTTGATGTTATTGGAGCAAAAAGCCATTCATAGACAATGCCGTATAACATTGCCGACAACGCTGCATAAAGGCAAAATGCGAAGCAAAAAAAAAGAGGGAGCCATTGGCTCCCTAATCAAACATCAGTCGAGGTGTTAAATCCTGATGTGTTTATCCTTAAGAGTGGTTGCCACCAATCTTAAAGCGTAAGAATGGACCATATTTACCCCAGTCTTGCGCAGCGCCTAGGTAAACTGGCACAACTTGTAGAGCATTACCACCGTTGTTAAACGCTAAAGGCTGGTAAGCGGTATTGCCATTTTTGAACACATTAAACATGTTCATATAGCGCATACCTAAGGAAATATCCCATTTCATGCCTTGCATTTCATGTCTAAAGGCACAAGCGTAAGTTAAACCAAATTCAATATCTAATTTACCTACAATGGAATCACTTTCATTAGGATCATAGTCATATTCGACCTGAGTATTTGGCACAAGTTGCGCATACGTTTGGGTAAAATCATTTTCCATTTTAATTAAGGAAGAGTTCACACCTGCAAACACATGCCAATTTGGATTATGCGCATACCAGCGAGAAACAAAGCCTACGCCTGGACCCCAACCGCTAGCAATATTTTCTGTACGTCGCGCTCTTAACCGTTGAGTAGGATCTTGAGAAATAGTTTCTGTTAATTCTTGGCGTAATTTATCCCATTCAAAAAACGCGAGTAAATCTAAGCAGAAATGATCGCCAAAGTGTAAATCATGAATGGCACCAATTCTAAATTCATGTGAGACAATATCAAGTTCACTAATGCCTTGTGTGTCGCCATTACCATCGGTTGGATCAAGACCTAAATTACGAATATTAGTATCGCCTTGTCTATCAATATCATTTTGGAAATGATCATAATGTACAAATACGCGAGTATGGCGATATGTGGGTAATCTAAAACTTAATCCCACGGCATAATCAAATT
>JBFXKR010000350.1:0-3093 GCA_050173595.1 Candidatus Berkiella sp. | reverse complement strand
GTTGCCTTATCACTTTGGCAAGATCAACCCCTGAGCATTGTGGCATATACAAGTCCAGCAAAATCAGATCAGGTTGAAAATCAGTAAGCTCATCCATGATTTTTAAAGGATCAACCAAGATCTGTGTGATCATGCCCGCTTGTTCTAAATGGTTACGAATGATACTTGCTTGAGTTTTAGAATCCTCAACGATTAAGATCCTAAAGGGGAGGGTTTCGCTAGGAGGTGTTACCACCTGATCGATGGTTTCAAGCAAGGTTGTAAATTCGATTGGGGTTAAGAAAAATGCTTTACCACCAGCTTTGACAGCGAATAAGCGTGTGGCGACATCTTCTTCTTCTGATATAAAAATAAGTGGGATTTTTTGGGAGATGGATTGTAATTCTTGTGTTTGCGTTAAAGTGCAAAAAGCAGTATCTAAAATGATGGCACCGAATTTTTCTTGGTCTTTGCCGTTTGCCACTTGGAGCACTTCTTCTAATGACTGGCAAAAAACACAAGTGTAGCTAAAATATTTAACTTGCTGGGCAATTTCTTCTGCGAGCTGTATATCTTGTAAACCCACGATAAGAGTATGGTGTTTCAGTAGTTGTGCCTCAAGCGAGAAGATCTCCTGACTGTTTACATTCACCGTCATGACTTCATGTAATTTTGTGAGGGTATTTAAAATCGCTGGCAGCTTATCTGGGGTTGGGGATTCATTTTTATTGATATAAGGCAAAATCAGGCTCTCGAGTTTTTCTGCTAGCAAACCCGCTGAAGGATGCGCCATGGCATTTGGTTCACGAATAGCATGAACACTATCTAATAATGCTTGCGCTTTGTGCTGGTCCCACCCATCTTGGATTGCCTGTAAGTGGTTTATAAGCTTGTCAGCTTTCATTCAAGTCCTTCTCCCCATAGCCTAAAGTATAGGCACATTGGTTTTAGAGCATCTTATGACTGTGCCTATTGACTCTGTTGATTTTGGGTCTATCATTAGCACTCGAATAGGGAGAGTGCTTAACTCCGCTGTTTATTATGTCAGCAAACTTAAAATGACATGTTACCATCTGAGGAGATCCGACATGGCTAGTAAAATTAAAGTAATTCCTTTATTGGATCGCGTTCTTGTCAAACAAGACGATGAACCCCAAAAATCTGAAGGCGGCATATTTTTGCCAGAAACCGCCAAAGAAGCCCCACAGTGGGGAACCGTTGTTAGAGTAGGTCCAGGCAAAATCCTCGATAACGGCGAAAAACGTCCTATGACCGTGAAAGAAGGTGACAAGGTTATCTTCGGTAAATATTCCGGCACTAAAGTAAAGATGGGACAAGATGAGCTTCTTTTCATGCGTGAAGAAGACATCATGGCTGTACTTGAAGACTAACCATATTTTAATTTTTAAACTAATTGAGTAGGGAACTATTATGGCTGCTAAACAATTTTTATATGATGTTGATGCACGTAAAGCAAGCTTAGATGGCGTTGAAAAATTAGCACGCGCTGTGCGTGTTACCTTGGGACCTAAAGGTCGTAACGTCGTTATTCAAAAATCTTTTGGTGCACCCCTTATTACTAAGGACGGCGCAACTGTTGCAAAGAACGTTGAACTGTCAAATCCTTTGGAAAATATTGCTGCAGAACTCGTGAAAGATGTGGCTTCCAAGACTGCAGATGATGCTGGTGATGGCACCACCACTGCTACAGTATTAACCCATGCTATTTTTGCTGAAGGTATTAAAGCATTGGCTGCTGGTATCAACCCCATGGACTTAAAGCGTGGTATTGATAAAGCGGTTAAAGTTGCTGTTGATACTTTAAAAACACTTTCTGTGCCATGCAAAGACAGCAAAGCGATTGCGCAAGTGGGCACCATTTCTGCAAACTCTGATGACAGAATTGGTAAAATCATTGCTGATGCGATGGAAAAAGTTACCATTGAAGGCGTTATTACCGTTGAAGATGGTAGTGGTTTAGAAGATGAATTAGATGTGGTTGAAGGGATGCAGTTTGACAGAGGTTACCTCTCACCTTACTTCATTAACAACCAACAAAACATGACATGTGAATTGGAAAGTCCTTACATCTTGTTAGTTGATAAGAAAATCACTTCAATTCGTGACATGTTGCCTGTCCTTGAAGGCGTAGCAAAAGCTGGCCGCCCATTGTTAATCGTTGCTGAAGATGTTGAAGGCGAAGCCTTAGCAACTTTAGTTGTTAACACGATTCGTGGCGTGGTTAAAGTTTGTGCTGTTAAAGCGCCTGGTTTTGGTGATCGTCGTAAAGCTATGTTGCAAGACATTGCGGTGTTAACTACTGCAAATGTTATTTCTGAAGAAATTGGCTTAAATCTTGAAAAAGCAACTTTGGAAGACTTAGGCACCGCTAAGCGCGTTGTGATCAACAAAGATAACTGCACGATTATTGATGGTTCAGGCCAAAGCGCTGATATCAAAGCTCGTGTTGAATCTATTCGTAAACAAGTTGATGAAACAACTTCAGATTACGATAAAGAAAAATTACAAGAGCGTATTGCTAAACTTTCAGGCGGTGTTGCCGTGATCAAAGTTGGCGCTGCAACCGAAGTTGAAATGAAAGAGAAAAAAGCACGTGTTGACGATGCTTTACATGCAACACGCGCAGCAGTTGAAGAAGGCGTGGTACCTGGTGGCGGTGTTGCACTGGTTCGTGTGATTGCTGAAGTGAAGAAGATCAAAGCTGAAAACTCTGATCAAGATCTTGGCGTGAACATCGTTGTTCGTGCACTTGAAGCACCATTACGCCAAATCGTTTCTAACGCTGGTGGCGAGCCTTCTGTTGTATTAAATCAAGTGAAGCAAAATAGCGGTAACTATGGTTATAACGCAGCAACTGGCGAATATGGCGACATGATCAAGTTTGGTATTTTGGATCCAACCAAAGTAACCCGCAGCGCATTGCAAAATGCAGCTTCCGTAGCAGGCTTGATGATCACCACCGACTGCATGATTGCTGATCTTCCTAAGGAAGAAGGCAAAGAAGCTGGCGACATGGGTGGCATGGGCGGCATGGGCGGCATGGGTGGCATGGGCGGCATGGGCGGAATGATGTAGGGCCTAGCCATCTGTATT
>JBFXKR010000349.1:0-3095 GCA_050173595.1 Candidatus Berkiella sp. | reverse complement strand
CTGGTACGAAGAGGACAGGCATAAAAGGGAAATTAATAACTTGCGGGTTAACTTTCTGGTGTGCATTTAAAAAATGCTGCATTAAGCGCAAATCATGAGTTACTGCAAGTATGTGCCACTTACGCGCGAATTTCGCATTTTTAAAATACACACCAGAACGCTTTCATTTCTTTACCAGCCTACCTTGCAAGACAGTCATAAAGTTGGCGTAGTCTTGGGTTTGCTTTTCAAAAAGTGAAATTCGCGCGTTGATGGCACAACGTATGGATACCTACTGGTAGCGCTTTAATGAGCTTTTTGAAAAGCAAATCCAAGACTAGTAAAACTTACAAAGAGGACAGGCATATAAGCGTAGTACTTTAATGAGCTTTTTGAAAAGCAAATCCAAGACTAGTAAACCTTACAAAGAAGACAGGCACAAAAGCGTAGTAATAAATTTATTGTAATTACACATATATTTTATCAATAAAATTTCGACTAACCATATTGAAAATGAGCGCTCACTCGCGTAAGGTGGGCTTCGCTAAAGGGTGAAAGACAATCATCTTTTGGCAAGTTATTGTAATTTAATAATAAATGACATGAGGTAGTATTATGTGTCATGTAAATAAAATATCTTATCCCTTATTTGCACTCAGTTTATTCATTGCTTCATTTTCTGTGTTCGCAGACAACCCAAATTATCACTATTCTCAAATTAAAATTGGTATGGGCGTATTTAATACACAAAGTGGGACAAAAAGTGCCCCCATAGTCTCTATTGGCAAGCGTTTTGAATTGGATGATTCTGCCTTAGAGATCAGTGCGGGTTATGGTCAGCATAAGCATGATAATGAAAAATTTAGCTATTTTTCATTACCCAAAATTACCTATGTGAAATTTCATCAACCCAGTGCACCAAGCGGATTTTTCTATGGCGGTGGTTTAAGTTTTAGCCAAGTAAAAAACGCAAGTAGCTATTATTTTCAAACTGAAGATAACAAATTTACAGGTGCTTTTGCAGAAGGTACATTAGGGTATGAGTTTAAAAGAAATGCTGCAATTTCTCCCATACTCTATGTCGATGTTTCTCAAGGTATTGTTGCCCAAAGTAAAGAAGGTCGACATCCTGGCCCGAGTGTCATGGTTGGTATCAGTGCAGGGTTTTAGCAAAATGGCCCATGGCCTTGTGCCAATGGGCCAAACTATATTTGGGAAAGCCAAATTTACATTTTGCGCAACTTGGCGAGATTATTCTCCTTGCTTAACAACAGTTGCTTTTTCTCAAAACTAAATCGCAAATTACTACGAAACATGCCGACAGAATCTTTTCTTAATTGGCTTTTAAAGTCGCTGGGCTTGAGATTCTCAGAGCCTGCTTTTAAATTCAATTTAGCTAAAGACATAGTAAGACCATTAAGACGGCGTTCAAAATGAAGTTGTTGTGCCTGTTCTAGATAGGGTAGCTCATCTGCAAGTAAATTATCATAATCGGGCATTTGTTGCTTTTCTCTTGATGCGCTACAGTTTTTGCACATGTTTAATAGCCCGGCATTGATGTCAAAGGATTGATCTGGGCATATTTTGAGATATTCTTGGATTTTATTGCGAATATTACTGGCATCTTCAAAGAGCATTTTCATGAGTGGTTCAATATCTTTTGCTTGCAAGGAATGTTCAACAACATATTCGTTCCAGTGCTTGCGAATCGATCCTAAAACAAAATGATCGTTCCCTTTTAGCTTCCAGCTTTCGCATCCAGTGGCCCAGCGCAGCAAGAAAGCATAAGCTTCACTGTCGCGAAATATTTCATAGGAAGTTGTATGTTCTTTAAGATAAGCTGTTAGCTTTGGCCATTCGATAGCATCGCTCATCGGAACTATGTAAACATGTCTGGCACAAGTCATGGGGGAAAACGGGATAAATTGCTGCTTAAATTTTGATAAAGGATTATCTTCAATCCCTTGGGTATTGACTTCTTTTAAATGTAAAACACAGATGGGGCCAATATTCATTATTGCTCGCTAAATTGTTGTATTTTTAAATAAGGCGAGCATAGTATACTAGAAAGCATTTAGTTTAAATAAGTTGATAAACATCCAGTATGGTGGAGGTTATTTTTTAAGCACCAACCACAATCCAAGTCCAAACCCGCCAGCAATTATCCAAGCGCTATATTCTTGAATAATAAAAGCATAAGGGCTTGCTAAGCCTACCATGGTTGCACAAATAAGCAGGGTGGCACCAAAAATACGGCGACCAACCTTGGGTGCGCGTTTTATTTCATTTTGTGTTGTTGTTGGTTTATATTGTAAACGATGAGTCTCATGTTGATAAAAGCGAGCAATATCTGAAATAGCTTCAGGAATGTCTGGGAGTTTATCAGACCATAAGGGTAATTTATCCCAAAGATTTCTCAGCAACGCTTTAGGCCCATATTGTTTTTTCACCCATTTTTCCAAATAAGGTTTGGCCGTTTGCCATAAATCCAGATCTGGGTAAAGCTGTCGCCCCAGACCTTCGATATTTAATAATGTTTTTTGCAAAAGCAATAGTTGCGGTTGTACTTGCATATCAAAACGTCGAGCTGTTTGGAATAAGCGTATTAAGGTTTGTGCAAAAGAAATTTCTTTTAAGGGCTTTTCGAAAATTGGTTCGCACACAGTTCGAATGGCCGATTCAAAAGCATTGATAGGTGTTGAAGGTGGCACCCAACCAGACTGAACATGTAGTTCTGCCACTTTACGATAATCTCGTTTAAAAAACGCTAAAAAGTTTTCACCTAGATAACGCTGATCCTCTGGCCCCAGTGTTCCCATAATGCCAAAATCGACAGCGGCATATTGAGGGTTTTCGGGATCATCAATTTTGACAAAGATATTGCCAGGATGCATGTCAGCGTGAAAAAAACAATCTCGAAAAACTTGGGTGAAAAATATTTCAACGCCACGCTCAGCTAAACGTTTAAGGTTAGTGTTATGTGCATTTAATGTTGCCAAATCTGAGATAGGCACGCCATGAATGCGCTCCATTACCAGCACGTTGTGCCTGGACTGTTGCCAAAAAATTTTTGGTACATAGAGATTATCGGAGTTGATAAAAATACTTCTAATCTG
>JBFXKR010000348.1:0-3104 GCA_050173595.1 Candidatus Berkiella sp. | reverse complement strand
AAGGCAAAAGCATTTTTCCTTTACAACGTTCCCCCCTTTTTTTGATGGTTTATTGCCAGAGGGCATTTTGCTTGAAGCGTTGTTAAAAAATGCAAAAATCGATAAAAATGATTTATTTTCTCAGTTAGTAACTGTTGGCAACGATCTGGTAGGTTCCGTTACGGTTGAGGAAGATAAGTAATGAAATATTGTCCTATTACTTATGAAGCAATACCTCAAAACCAAGATTATTCAGCAAAAGGTTTAAAGTTAATATCGCCTAAACTAACGCATTTAGCGCCACTGCCATTTACTACAAAAGAATTACAAAATGAAGCTGTTGCTCGCGCGGACAAGATGTCGATACAAGGCGTGCAGCCAAAATTAAGTGCAATCATAAATATTAAACAACAAAGCTTTGAAATAGTTGATCGGGGTGGTGTTTATATTATTAAACCTCAAAGCATATTTTATGAACAAACGCCTCAAAATGAAGATGTTACCATGCGAATGGCAAAAGCGGTGGGAATTGACGTACCATTACACGGGCTAATTTATGCCAAAGATGGTGAGCTGAACTATTTTATAAAACGTTTTGACAGAGGTCCACGTAAGCAAAAATTTGCCATGGAGGATTTTGCGCAACTTTCAGGATTGACGCGTGATACGAAATATCGTTATTCCATGGAAAAGTTAATACCGTTGATTGAAAAATATACAACCTTTCCGATGTTGGAAAAATCTGAGCTTTTTCTGAGAATGATTTTTAATTACATTGTCGCAAATGAAGACATGCATTTAAAAAATTATGCTCTGGTAACTGTTGAGGGCAAAACTAAGCTGGCCCCAGCGTATGATTTTATTAACTCAAGTATTGTACTTAAAAATGCAAAAGAAGAAATTGCCTTAACATTAAATGGTAAAAAGCGAAATTTAACTCGAAAAGATATGGTAGATTATTTTGCTTTGCAAATGCTTAAGCTGAGCAAAACCATCATTGATGAGCAATTAGAAAAGGTTTCAAAAGCAAAGCCTACATGGTTTAAGTTACTTGAGATCTGTTTTTTAAATAGCACTCTCAAAGAGAAATATTTTCAGCTAATCAACAAGAGATTAGAAATATTAGACATCTAAGTGGCGGTAAAGCAACAAGCGGAAATATATAGATACCATGTCCGCAATATGGCTTACAGTGTTTCTGAATAGAGAATAGTGAGGCAGTCTTGTAAAATAGCGTAAGTCTTAACCTTTTATTTACAAGGCTGCCCTTTAAATTTATGAGAATTGAATTCCTAAAAGTCCAGTGGTCATTGTCTTTTTGCCAAAAGAAGCATGAGCAATCAAGCCAACCCCAAAGTGTTTAAAGGGCGTCCAAAATAATTGTCCTTGAACGGGGAAAGAAAGATAATCTTCACTTTGTGTGTAAGAGGTATAGTAGGTGGTACCCGCTCCGAAAAGGCTGGGCTTATAGGAATAATAAGAAATCTTGTTCTCAATTTCTAAATGACCCACACCAGCAGCTAAACCCCAATACCAATTAGGTTTTTTGCTTTTATAGCCTAGTAATATTGCCTGTTCATGGGCTTGCTCATCATTATCTCTTCCAAGACCTGTTAAAGCGAGCGTTGTAAAAAGTTTTTCTGTAATCATGCCATTAAAACTGATTTGAGCAGCGCTTTGGCCATCTACATTAGCATTGCCATCGCCAAAAGTGCTTCCAATACCACCAGCAAGATTTAGCCACCAACGGTGTGTATAGTCGCACTCTTCTGAGGCATTTGCACAAGCAATGTTAAATAGTGCAATGATGAAGATTGTTTTTATTATTCTCATAGCTAACTTCCTTGAATGGATTCGAAGGCTAGCATAAGCATTTTAAAATTCTTTATCAATGCTCAAAAAAACAATTTTAACTTAATATTACTAGTATATTCACTGTTAGGCTTTGTGCTAGATCTGCTTTTATTAGGTTTATTGCGTCTTGTTATTTTCACTAGCTATTCAAATTTACCCCAACTATACAATCAGCTCCTTGATAGTGCTTGGTATCTAGACTATGTTGTTATTTAGTTTTGATATGTTGGAGAATAATTATGGCCAGTTTCTTGATGTTAGCGCATTTTACAGATCAAGGTATTAATAATATTAAAGAAAGTCCCAATCGTTTAAAGCAATTTAAAGATATCTGTAAAAAAGAAGGTGCTGAGCTTTCTTCATATCATATGCTTTTAGGCAAATATGATATTGCTTGCCTTATTGAAGCACCGAACCCTCAAGTGATTGCGAAAATAGCATTGATATTAGGCACTCGCGGCAATATACGCACAGAAACAATGCCTGCCTTTAATGCAAATGAGCTTGCAGATATCATCAATAAATTATAATAAATTGCTAAGATGTAAAATAGACTTAAGATGCACCCACTTTTAGTGGGTGTTTTTTTAATATCTTAAAAGAATGAAGTTAACTTAACCGCGCTTTCAAAGGTGAATACATCTATTTGGCAGCGCTAATATCGACTGTATAAACACCTATCTTATAATTTAGATTAATTGAAAAAACGGAGCCATACTTTATATATCAAATAGTGATGGATTTGCCCCATGGGTGCTAAGCCTAAAATAAAATCTGATCAAAAAACTGAGGAAAAACCTACCAAACAGGCTATATCTTCAGCACCATCTGATTTAACATCTCCTCAAGAGGAGGAAATACATCATTTTCCATTTCAAAAGAAAAACTTCAAATTATCCTTAGCACTTAAGATTACGCTGGCTTTTATTTTTTCTGGTCTTCTCATATCGTTAGTGTTTCAGCTTTTATCTATTAAAAGTACTATCCTTCGCGGAATCATTCCTGAAATGATGATTTTATGTTTAGCACCAGTGCTATATTTTTATTGCAGGCATATAACACAATCACTTTTACAGCGAAATGCATTGTTAGAGCAAAATGATATCAAAAATCAACGTATTAATAATATTTATCATATTATTACCCAAGTGAACCACGCAGTACTAAGAGAGCGTTCACAGGAACAATTACTATATGAAACATGCAAAATAGCGCAAAAGTCCTCGGATTATACATTTGTGTGGGCAGGAATCTGTGACGATGCTACAAAT
>JBFXKR010000347.1:0-3139 GCA_050173595.1 Candidatus Berkiella sp. | reverse complement strand
GATGCTAAGCATCCAAATTTCCATGCACTGCCCTGTCTTAGGATTTGAGTATCACCCAAATTAACTAACCATGGCTGCAAGGTGGTATCTTCATAATGGCGGCTAATGGCAATTCGTAATGGTTGTGGCGCGGGATGCTTTGTTATAATGCGATGTACATTTTTTTCATCACATCGATAAGCGCCACCATTGTGCCATGCCCTATAACCTAATTTCTTAGCCGGTACATAAATAATGCCAATGATTGGCTGATGATTTTCAATTAGTGCGATATTGACTGCAAATTCATCATTTCTATCAAGAAATTCTCGTGTGCCATCTAAAGGATCGATACACCAATAACGCTGCCATCGTTGACGCTCAACAAAAGGTATTTGTTCACCTTCTTCTGAAAGCACGGGGGCTGCGCCATTTGCATCTAAAATAAATTGGCTTAAGCCTTGATATAAAATCTCATGTGATGCTTTATCTGCGGCTGTTAAAGGAGAATTGTCACTTTTATATTCTGTTGCCACTGTAGATTGCGCATAATAATGCATTATTTTTTCGCCTGCTTGTACCGCTAAGTTATAGGCGTAAAGCGTCCATTGGGCGAGTGGTGAAATCATGGCATATCCCTATTGATGGCAAATACTAGTTAATATTGTAATGGCATCGTGTGTCTTTCTCTAGATCATTGTTAAAATCTACGACAGAACGTTTACCTCCCATTTCGTCAAAGACATATCAAATTCACAAAACAACTAAAAAAATGAGGGTTTATAACTCGGGCCGACGAAAGGATAGTCTTCTGTGCATGCTAACCCTATATAATGCTTTCGCCAGCGAGCGTTTATTGTTAGAATGTAAACTAGCATGAAGATTCGATGATCTACACATAAAACCAAGGAATAGCGCATGGGAAATCTAAAAGAAATAGATTTTTATGGAAAAAATCTTAGCCCAGATCAAACCACTCAAATTTCTCAAGCATTTACCGAAAAAGTAAATGAGTCACCCTTCGATGCCATTATCCTTGATTTATCTGAAAACCAACTCACCGATGAGAGCGTAGAAAGTCTCAAACATATTTTGTTGCACCCACAACTTCTAGAATTACGTTTCAGCGATAATCAACTCACAGCCTCAGGTACAACCACTTTATGCCAAGTGCTTGCCCAAAGAACCACCTCATTGCAAGCTTTAAGTCTTTGTCATAATGACTTCTCATCAGAGCAAAGCATACAAGCTTTATCACAGTTACTGAGCACAAATGCTGATCTTTCTTATTTAGATTTAACAGGTTGTCAAATGCCAAGCGGTGGTATTGAAGTGATTTCACAAGCAGTGGCACAACATCCAAGTTTAAAAACTTTAAATTTAAGTGATATCGCAATTGGTAATGATGTGGTTAAGATTGCAACCATGCTACATGCCAATACCAGTTTAGAGTCGCTTTTTCTTTGCCAATGCCAGCTACAGGATAATGCATCCGCCCAATTAGGGTGGGTAGTTGCGCATCATCCTAGACTGAAAACTCTGAATATCGAAAGTAACGATCTCACAGCACAAGCAGCAACCGCATTTTTAGACTATTTACCTTTTAATCGAACGCTGTGCGAATATTATGGCCCAGATAAAGATGGTGAAATTGCGGCTATTTGTGAAAGGAATCAAAGACTACCCTACAAGATGCCGTGGTCAGCGCAATATAATCCAGAGGCTGGTTTAGTAGAACAAATGCAAGGGCTTATCCTCAACACAGCAACGACTCCTTCATCAACCCTATTATTTAGAGCTGGCCAAGAAGCCATTAGGCAAAAAAAGTTAAATGAGCGCACATTTGGTGAGGCTTTAGCAAATAATTTACTTGATAGTACTTATCATGAAGCCTGTTTAACAAGTTTCCAACGTCGAAACAAGAGGAAGGGCTAATTACATGCTAAACGCTCCCCAACAACCACCTCAAAATCCTGACTTAATCCGCTTTACACAAGAAACCATCTCACCTACGCTTTCTAAGCCCAAGCCAGGTGAAACAAAAGCGCAACATTTAGATGCGCTTGCTGCCCTGATCTCTAACGGCACTCAAGCAATGACTGACTTTCCTGCTTGTGAAGTCTTTGGGATTGTTGATAAATCTACGAATGAAGTGGTTTGGTATTCATTAAATAACCGTAAATTATATCTGGCAAAAAAGAGCCATGCGACAGTCATGAACACTAAATTAGCCACCTTTGATGAAATAGCAGGTGATACTTGGAAAATGACCAGCACTTCAGATGGGCTGAGTTTTCCCAAACTAACGTCGCAAAACGATAAAGAATCACAACCCAGTGGCTTATTAGCGCAATTCAGAGATTTTGTGCAAATTAGAAACATGCTTTTTCCCCTGAATGTAAGGCAAGATGTTCCTGAAACGCCACCTGAAAAGCTTAAACGCGTGACAACCGAAGAATTTGGCTTAATTTGTAAGCGATAACTTTATCGGCCTATCTCTACCGTTTATCGGTCAACAAAAATGCTGCAAAAATCAGGAAATATTTAAGATCCGTTTGTCGGCATTTTTGTTAGCCTTATCTGTAAACACAAGCCTCTAAGTAATCTAACATGTTAACGTAAACCATAAATCAAACATTTTATGGGGAACTTACACATGCTTAATCCACAATTGACGCAAGATCCGGCAAATTTTAACTTTGTGCAATCAACTGTTTCTACCAAATTTTCTCAAGGTGCACCAAACCCAAAAAAGCCAACAGAAACTTTGCCGCCACAACATTTAAAAGCAGTTGCTTCTCAATTGGAAAAACATCCTGAAGATGCAAAGAAATTTCCAGCACTTCATGTGTTTACCGTTGATGATCCAGATACTCAAGAAACGTTGACATTCTCATTAGATACGCGTCGCTTATTAACGTTTAAAATGGGTAAAGTTCACCAAGCTCGTGTTGAACGTGCGACTGTCAGAGATTTGCGTACATCTACTTGGAAAATGACGCATGAAAATGGTGGCTATACACCACCAACCATGACTGACATGAATGCCCGAAAGGATGCGATGCCCGAAACTTATACCACCCTTTATAAATTAAGGCGGGAAATCGAGCAAGCATCACAAGCAGAAGACGCACTTTGCGCACAACAACACGTCGCAGAT
>JBFXKR010000346.1:0-3150 GCA_050173595.1 Candidatus Berkiella sp. | reverse complement strand
TATTTGTATCCTTTG
The DNA here is from genome assembly GCA_050173595.1 of Candidatus Berkiella sp. GTDB lineage: Bacteria > Pseudomonadota > Gammaproteobacteria > Berkiellales > Berkiellaceae > Berkiella. Next base: position 3,135 of record JBFXKR010000346.1, on the reverse strand, counting down.
CATGTGTTACAAGCCGAGCTGTGCCGTCGTCTTCGTAATGCTGATGAAATGCATCACGATGTGGAATCTGATGCATTAATGATTACCATTTCAGGTATTGCAGCTGGGATGCAAAATACAGGTTAGATACCTTACCCTGGCAACATGTATTGGTTTGAGAGGGATCTGTGAGTATACTTTCGAGAATTTAGTTTTGAGCAATAAGTGAGAAAGATCATGCGTATCATACTGATTGGCCCCCCTGGTTCTGGAAAAGGGACACAAGCGCAATATATTATGGAGCGCTTTGAAATTCCTCAAATTTCTACAGGCGACATGCTCAGAAAAGGAACTAATGATAAATCTGCGTTAGGCATTCAAATTAAACAGATAATGGAATCAGGTGGCTTGGTGCCTGATGATGTCATCATTAAACTTGTGCAAAATCGAATAAAGGATTCAGACTGCGCTAAAGGGTTTTTATTAGATGGCTTTCCGCGAACGGTAAAACAAGCAGAAGCATTAGTGCTTGCCGGGATTCAAATTGACAAAATTGTTGAAATTGAAGTGCCTGATGATGTAATAGTTGAACGCCTAAGTGGTCGTTGGATTCACCCAGCATCTGGTCGTGTCTATCACAGTGTTTTTTCACCCCCGAATACCGCGAATCAAGATGATGTCACAGGTGATCCATTAGTCCAGCGCGATGACGACAAAGAACCCACTGTGCGAAAGCGTTTAGCTGTTTATCATACCCAAACGCAACCGGTAACCGGTTATTTTCAGCGGATTGCCTTAAAGGATCCCCAAAATTTACCCAAAGTTTTGAAGATTGATGGTGCGCAGCCACCTCTGGTTGTTTGTGATCAGATTTTCAGCTTTCTTGATGAATAACTTTTGTTAAGCCCATAATAATGTATTGTGGGCTTTTCATACGCTATTGCTCATTCCTTTATATAGCAATCAAAGCACTAAACTGAATAGAATTAAATTCACTTAAAAGGCGTTTTATGCTTTTTTTTAGCTAAAAAACATCTTGCGATTGTGCAAATCCACAGTGAAATCCATCATTTTTTCTCTTTAAATATGCATTAAAAAACAAAGGCTTATACAACTATTTGCATGATTTTGTACTGCGCGCGCAAATTTTAGTGAAATTCTTGTAGATTCTGAATTTGTGTGTGCTATGTTTTTTATACGCACCTTTGGTGAGAGTTTTGGAGTAATGATAATGGCTACTAGAAAACGTACATTAAAATCATCACGTAGAGTGAAATCTCGTAAAATAGGTTCCCGCAAAAGAACTACCAGCAACACAAAAGCTAAAGCACTTAAAATGCTAAAAGCAGCTAAACGTAAAGAAAAATTAGCACTTAAAAAAGTTGCTACATTAACACGTAAAATTAAGTCTTTGATGAAACAACAAGCATCAAAAATTAAGAAATTACGTAAAGAACATGCCGCAGCTTTAAAGAAGCTTCGTAGTGCAGCGGCACCCAAAAGCACGAAACGTCGTAAAGCAAAAAGCAAAAGATCTTCTTCAACATGGAATAAAAGCACCTCACGTCGTCCATCGCGTGCTAAGAAGACTTATAGCTTCAGAAGAAGAAGAGGCGCTAGAAGAAGCATGAGAAGAGCAGCCTAAGGGATATTATACCGATTAGGGATAAAATTCGTAAAAATAGCCGTTGATCCTATTATTAGTTAAGAGGTTCAACGGTTTTTTTTTGGCACGACATGAACACAATTGCAGTAGACACCCTCATGGCACAAACGCGACGCTTAGCGGCGCTTTATCGCCAAACTACAGGTCAGACACTACCCGTAAGTGCAGAGCTTAGTCGATATGACGCTAGCAAGCTGCTATCGTTGTCTGCATTAAAAGGCGCTCAAGTGGCTGGTGTTGATTTTGTAGGTTCTGGTCCATATCACTGTAAAAATGTCCAAGTAAAGTCTAGGGTGATATTTAATGAAGGCGCCACGGGTTATCGCATCGGGCAACTCAACCTTAATATGGCCTGGGATATCGTCGTTCTGGTGCTGTATGATGCCCTATATGAACCTTTTGCCATTTATGGGGCAAGCAAAGAAGAGGTACTTTCCTCACTTACGCAATCTACGCAAAAGCAAGCTCGTGGGGCAATGTCACTGGCAAAATTCAAAGCCATTAGCCAGCTTATTTGGACATCGCAAGGTGGCTTGGATTGGGGAGAATTATGGCAAAATCAAAGTAAAATGGGATTTTAATGATTTAATGTTAAAGATTGTGTGGCTTGGGCATCTTTTTTTGCAATTTCATCAGCATGGCGTTTAAACCAACCAGAAATTTTCTGATAAATGCTATTAATATACGATCTGTTACAACACAATTCTTGGTATGTTTCTTTGTTATCAAGAACGTGGTGTCCAATTGGTTTTAAGAAAAACAGCATATATTGTAACAACAGCGCTTTGTTCAACAATTCCTTTGCAATGATGGGCCTATCTTCCTCTTTTTGATTAGTATAATATTCAGATTTAAATCCTATGTGAATATCTTTTTTACTTGGGTCATAAAATTTAATAGAGCTATGTGCCCCTAAAGTAGCAACAAAAGCATTACTTAATGCATCCCAAATTTCAATTGGTTGCAATCCATCAGAACATTTAATTTCCTTTAACCAAGCACCTTCCATCCCAATATCAATTTTTAATAAATTTACCTTTGCTAAAAATGGGGGCAAGTTTGCAAAAATGGAATTGTTGCCAGTGGTTTGAACAGCATCACCGCCAACCATACAGTAATTAGCCTCAATGTCGATGGGTCTTTTTACATACCACTGAACGTTAGTGGCATCGGTTGCTTCCTGTGCCGTACTATGCGGGACGCCTGGAGAGTTAAAAACATTCATCCGAAGGGCTTTAACAAAATCAAATTCATGATCATAAGCGCGTCGTTTTAGAAACTCACTCACAAATAGTTGTGAAAGGGCAGCGCCTTGACTGTGTCCACATACTTCTAAGGTTAAATTAGAGCAGTTCTCACCATAATGCGCAGCGATACTTTCTTTCAAGGTTTTGAAAATTTTCTCTTTTTCAGTTTCAAAGCTTGCTGTGCCTGGACCCCATGTTTCAAGATTAATAGCAACACTTTTCAGATCGCTAAAATTTGTGCCC
>JBFXKR010000345.1:0-3128 GCA_050173595.1 Candidatus Berkiella sp. | reverse complement strand
GTAAGGTGTTGCCGCACAATATTGTGGAAATATTAACGCAGCTATACCCAAGCTTGTCCAAAAATCAAAAGCTTGCTTGTACATATTTACTCAAAGAATTTATCGAAAGTGATGTTGAGCGAGAATGGATTGAAACACCAAATTTTCGCCAACAAATGGAGAAATTTATTCAAGGTATGGATACCAATATGCTCTCGCATATGGCAATCAAAACTGCGCTCGAAAAATTTTATAAATCTAAGGTGCGAAAAGAGTATGATGCTTCAGAAGAAGCCTTAGCTTTCGATTTAACAAAAGCATTTCATCATTTGATGGTTAGACTAACACCGTTGCATTTTAGGGGTGAAATGTTAGCAGCGAAGAACAGCCAACGAAATTCTGTCTTTAGTGCGATTTCTGATCTAACTAATAACATTAGTCATTTTGTGAGTATTGAAGTATTAAGCGCTAAATCAACAAAAGAAAGAGTGAGGCTTGTTAAATATTTTCTAGATGTTATTGAAATTTGTCTCAAGCAAGGTATTCATCAACATAACGAGAAATTAATTTATAACTTTGCGGCCGCCGCAGCTATTTTTAATGGGTTGGCGATTACTCAAGTAACGCGTTTAACAAAAACCTGGGAGCAAATTGATAAAGAAAAGTTGTATTCTCAACGCTTTGAAGAGTACAAATTATTGTTTATGCCAGGTGCTTTTACAGCGCTGCGTAAGGAAATCGCACAGCACCCTGATTGTATTCCGCTTGTGGCACTGTTTGGTGCTGAAAAAGATAAAAATGCGGAAGCGCCACTCATGAACGCCCTTGAATTAAATGGAGATGCAAACAGGCGGTTTGCTAATCATCAAGCATACTTAAGAGAACAACCTCAATGGGAAAGTATGCCTTATAAAACCAACATCTTGGAAAAGTTTGTAAAAATGTATCATACCGATAATTATGTATGGGCACTTTCCTATAATATTAATCCACCGAAAGTTATTAACGTAGACTCAAACCCTGATCTAGATCAATTATTAAAACAGCTTGGTGAGATGAAAATGCTCAATGCCCCTTTGGCTGTGTTCAAAAATAAAAATATGCTTACCGGTAAAGAGGCATTTGAGGCCCTAAAGCGATATTTGGATAAAAAGTTTCCCAAAAGAGTTACCCTTTTTGAAGGCAATACGGATTTACAAGCACCTGTATCAATGGCTTCTTCAACAGAAAAATTTTCAGATGATGCTCAAAAGCGCCAAGCTGTTATTGACCTTGCAAAAACGGTTATTCTAGACTTTGATCAACTATTGCAAAAACCACAAATTGAAGACATCACGCAAAGGCTTGGTGCTGTTTCTTTGAAAGAAACTCAAAAGCGCGCTTCTTCAAGCGCAGCAGCAGTGGATGATGATGCTCCAACACGAAAACGCTCTAAAACGTTGGTAACGCAATTTCCATCTTCTTCTGATGCCACACCCAGACGCGGCAGTTTCAGTAAAGAACAAAAATTAGAGATGTTAACCAAAGGTGTGCCAAGAGATACCCGTACTGAGCTATTTCCAAGTGCTAAAGTAGGGCAAGAGGCAAGTAGTCCTGTATTCACGCTTGCGCCAACTTTTACGCCGATGGCATCCATCAGTGTTGCGACAAGTTCACAAGAGGGTTCTTTATCAAAAGTAAAGGTTTATCAAAGCAACAGCGAAAAGAAAGCACATCAGCGCCATCGATCTGAAGTGGCTTCGTCACCAAGAAAAAAGTGAAAACACCAAACGCTTTGCCAAGAGATTTAATCAAATTTAAGGCTTAAAGGATGAATGAAAAGAAAATGTGCAGGGTGTTGGTGTGCACCCTGCCCAGTCTTATTCTATCTAGGTAAGATAGTCTCAATTCCCCTCTCGCTTGCTATCAGGACCTTATCTGCAGCGCGCTTTGCGAATAAACCATTTGTAACAACCCCCGTAATGTTGTTTAAGGTTTCTTCTAAGGCAATAGGTTGCATGATATCAAGTCCGTGTACATCGAGAATTTGATTACCATTATCAGTAACAAAGCCATCACGGTAGACAGGATCGCCACCAAGCTTTACAAGTTCACGGGCAACGTAACTGCGCGCCAAGGGAATGACCTCAATTGGCAAAGGAAAGTCGCCTAGCTTGGAAACATATTTCGTGCTATCAATGATACAAACAAATTTTTTGGCAACGGCCGCGATAATTTTTTCGCCGGTTAATGCGCCGCCGCCGCCCTTTATCAATTGGCAATGATGGTTGCACTCATCCGCTCCATCGATATAGACACTAATGGGGCCTTCATTAATCCCAAGAACAGGGATCCCCATTTCTTTGAGTAATTTTTCTGATGCTTTTGAGCTTGAAACAGCGCCTAAAATATCATTTTTGAGTGCGCTTAAGGCCTTGATAAAGAAATTAACGGTACTGCCTGTTCCAATACCAATGATTGTTTCTGGTACAATTTCTTTTAAGGCAGCTTGAGCTGCGGCCATTTTTAATTGATCTTGCGAAGCCATAGTATTCCTTATCAAGTTTAAATCATTGCCAAGATAGTTTTTAGGTAAGGGCTATCAACGGGAAGAATTGAGAGGCGGTTTCCCCGGCTTAATAGTTTGAAGCCTTTGAGTTTTGGGTTAGATTTTAGTAATTCCAGTGAAAGCGGATGCTCAAACTTTTGTTTAAGTTTCACATCAACCATAAACCAGCGCGGGTTTAAAATCGTGCTCTTGGGATCATAGTAGGGTGATTTGGGATTAAGGGCGCTTGGATCGGGATAGGGGGGTTTGACGATTTCCATCAGACCAACAATACCAGGCACTTTACAGCTAGAGTGGTAGAAAAAGGCTAAGTCTCCAATTTTCATTTCATCTCTGATATAGTTGCGCGCTTGGTAATTACGAACACCATCCCAGGGTGCAGTTTGATTCGAAGACGCTTTTAGATCATCTATGCTAAAAGCATCAGGCTCAGACTTCATTAACCAATACTGTGGGGGCTTCTTAGCTGACATGTTTCCCTCTTTTTAGGGGGAGTTTATGAAAAATTGGCTCAAAAATAAAGAAGCTGTCATTTAAGGTAAAAAGGTGTTCTACACTTAATAAGGGCAAAGTTAAGCATTTCGAGGGGTTTATGTCTAGT
>JBFXKR010000344.1:0-3156 GCA_050173595.1 Candidatus Berkiella sp. | reverse complement strand
ATAAAGTTCAGGCAACCGCGCAAGAAAATCAAACAGGGCTTGAAACAAATGAGCGCTATTCTCCTATCAATAAGCAAAAACAGTTAGGCACAGTGTTGTTAGCAACCAAAGAAATAACGGCAATGACGCTTGAGCGCAGCTATAAAGCCTTTTTAAGCTACAAATATTGGACTGCACAACAAAGAATTGATTGCTTGCTTAAGATGGCTTCATTGTTAGAAGCCAATAAAACAGAATTTTTATATCTACTGGTATATGAAGGTGGTAAAACGCTGGATGATGCTGTTGGTGAAGTAAGAGAAGCTATTGATTTTTGTTACTACTATGCAAGTCAAGCGCAAGATAAGTTTTCCCAGCCTCAATTTTTGCCAGGCCCAACGGGTGAAAGTAACTCTTTAAGCTTACATCCAAGAGGCATCATTGCTTGCATTAGTCCATGGAATTTTCCGCTAGCAATTTTTTTAGGCCAAGTGACAGCTTGCCTTGCCTCAGGTAATTGTGTGATAGCCAAACCTGCTAGCCAAACAGCTATGATTGGCTCAAGAGCCGTTGCTTTATTACATGAAGCAGGATTTCCAAAAGATGTAGTGCAACTGCTGCCAGGCAGTGGCGCTGTGGTTGGTAATGCTCTTGTCAGTGATAATAGAGTGAAAGGAGTTGTATTTACCGGCTCTACTGAAACAGCGCGCGGTATCAATCAAAAGCTAGCTGCTCGCGAAGGCGTGATTGTGCCATTTATTGCTGAAACGGGTGGTCAAAATGCCATGATTGTGGATTCAAGCGCTTTACCCGAGCAAGTAACACAAGATGTTATCACCTCAGCGTTTAGGAGTGCAGGACAACGTTGTTCCGCGTTAAGAGTGTTATTTGTCCAAGAAGAAGTCGCTGATAAAATTATTAATATGATCATCGGCGCGATGGCAGAGCTTAAGGTAGGCCATCCAGGGGCACTGAGCACAGATGTTGGGCCTGTGATAGATGAAGCGGCCAAAGCACAATTACATGCACATGCTGTAAAAATGAAAGAAAAAGCCACATTGTTATATGAGGTGCCTTTAAGTAAAGACTGCGAAAATGGCTCTTATTTTGCTCCGCGTTTATTTGAGATCTCAACCTTAGATGTTCTCACTGAAGAAGTCTTTGGACCTATTTTGCATGTGGTACGATTTAAAGCATCGAAAATGGATGATGTGATTGCACAAATTAATCGTACAGGTTTTGGGTTAACGCTTGGGATCCATAGCCGTATCGATGAAACAGTGGAAGATCTTATTTCGCGATTAAGTGTTGGTAATATCTATGTTAATCGTAATATGATTGGTGCTGTCGTAGGTGTACAACCGTTTGGTGGTGAAGGTTTATCTGGTACCGGGCCAAAAGCAGGCGGACCCTATTACTTGCCCCGTCTGGCTACCGAGAGAACGCTGAGTATTAACACCACTGCCGCAGGTGGCAATGCAAGCTTAATGTCGCTCGCTGAAACATCATGAATTAATGTTTGCCATTTAATTGCCGAGCTATATAAATAGCGTGAGGTACTTATGGCAAACACTGAAAATAAAGCACCCAAATCCGATGAGCTTAAAATTCTGATCGCGACCCCAAGTTATGATGGGCAGTGCTCAACCGGCTATGCCCTTTCTTTAGCCAAAACCTTTATGGCATTTAAAGAAGTATCAAGAGCCAAAGTTGTTCACCAATTTCATTCATTTGACCCATCCATTCCCAGAGCTAGAAATTATATTACTGCTAACATGTTATTAGATCCCAGTATTACCCATCTTATGTTTATTGATGCAGATATTTCTTGGGATCCAAAAGATATTTTGAAGCTCATTATGGCACAAAAGCCAATTATTGGTGCTGCCATACCTATGAAAAATTATAAATGGGATAGATTAAAGCTTCCTAAGGTGAAAGCACTCATTAATGATGACAACATTAATATTGAAGAATTTACTAAAAAAATTAAAATGTATTTAATGGATTATGCCGTTAGGCTTGGTCAAAACAAAGAAACCTCAGATGGTATGATTGAAGTAGATGCTGTTGGTACAGCATTTATGCTTATTCGAAGGCAAGTGTTTGAGCATATGATGGATAAACTACCGCAACGTAAAATCAACACAGTCACAGCAGGACATTCAAAAGCACTTGCAGACAAACTATACGCTTTTTTTGACCAAGAAAACTTTGATGGTGAATACTTATCAAGCGACTATAGCTTTTGTCGCCGCTACAAACAATTGGGTGGACGTGTATTTGCAGATTTAAGCATCACCGTTGGTCATCTTGGCAAACAAGAGTATATTGGAAATGTATTTGAAGTGAGCAAAACTCCTAAAAAATGATCTTTTCCTCATAAAATCGATCTGTTACATGCTACTTGGCCCCATATTGTCACTCAAAAGTCAAAAAAACCTTAATTTTTTATCTAAAACTAATACCAAAGTCATATTCCATACTCCCCTAAAAAGCTTGAATATGTAATATAGATAAGAATGATAATTTAGGGTATTTGCACGCATAAGGAGAATCATTATGCGAGTGGAAATAGAAAAAGGTATGGAATTGCTCTATCAAGATGCTTTGCCAAATGAACTTGTAAGAGAAATTTCTAGAGTAAACATTGATAATGCCAAAGCAGCATTAATGGATTTAAAATCCCAACAATTTCAATTGGCTCTAAAGGCAGTTGAAGTAAATGGCGATAGTCAGGTTGCGGGTCAAGCCTTAGATCAAGATCAAGAAAAAAATGAAGATGACAATGAAAACGGTGGTGACAAAAGCCATGTGCTGGGGCAAGATAATCAAGCAAATCAGCAAGCACAGCCCAATGAAAATACACAAAAAGAAAATAATCAAGAAAAACCAAAGCCCAATGATGAGTCAACGGCACAAGAAACAGAGCATTTAAATTTAGACGATGTGAGTATTGTGGCGCATCTTTCTGAATCCCTTAAATTATTGCTATTGGGTGGGCATGATTCAAACTTAACATGGGTATCAAATGGCTTGCCCTATGAAGTATTAAGAGTACCAAGAAATTTTGAAATCGGGCATGAATTTTCACCTGTTTTAACGCATATTTTCCCCTTAATTCCACCTCCGCCTCCACCAGAGAACATCATAACATCAGGCCCTTGTTGCAGTGAT
>JBFXKR010000343.1:0-3157 GCA_050173595.1 Candidatus Berkiella sp. | reverse complement strand
TTGCAAACTATCAACATGATGCACACCAACCCTTGGAATTGGAAAGCGCAATCAGATAGACCGTTCAACTTACCCGCTTCAAAGCCTCGAGCTGATGTGGTGGGTGGTTTACATAAAAGGAAAGCGGCAAAGGGAGCAGCTCACCAAGAGCATGCTGAAAACCAAAGACCTCCGAGAAAACCTCGTTAATCAACAACCTACTTCAATGTTGATTTTTTTTTGCTATGTTCTGTGATTTGGTTATCAACGAATGATTTAATGTTAGTGCTTGTTTGTGTTTTTTGTAAGAATGAGCGTAGGGTTTCGCCAGTTGGTGATTGATATTCAAGTAGCGAAGGGTGAAGATTAATGCTCTGGGTAACATAGCCTTCATCATAATCTTTAATGGCGTCTATTAATGCTTGAAACTGCGTTGATTCATCGTTATCTATTGGCCAATAACCACCTTGCATTAACAACATCCTCACCTTTATTCATTAAGAGAGGTGCTATTTTAGCAAGTTTGATGAGTAAAGCCAGTCTTATTTTAAATTTTTTATCGTGTAATGCAAACAATTTTGTAAAATGGCTGGTTTTATGAGGTGGATTATCAATTGAACTGAAAAAATGCTAGTTTTTCTCAATGATTAGGCCGGGAAGAGATTGGTGATTGCTTAAATTCACTGGGGCGGCGGGGATGATACTGAATGCTATCCATTTGATATATATGGATAATATTATTTCGTTGAGGTGATAAGGCCCCAGATGGGCCCTTATCTTGCCTTTAAAATTACATTTTTTGTATTTTGTTAAATTATCTACAAAAATCAACTTAGGTGGGTTATCAGCTAGAAATAGTTTTATTTCATTACCCCATTTAAGCAACGTCCTGTACCATCATAGGTTGATTTAGGTTGTTCAATACCAGGTGGTAATTCGAGTTGGTTAGCAGCCACTATTTTTCGTATATTTTTGTCTACATGGGTGTAAAGCCTTGCGCTAAAATAGAGCTGATTTTGGTAATAATCGATTAACACTTTTGGATCTTTTTGTTCTTTGCGAGGGTTTTCACTTGTCGCCAATTTGCACGGTTAAAGGTTGTTGTCGTTTCATTATCAATAACCTCAATCTCCAATTCTTGAGCAAAAATTTTAATGAGCTGAACAAAATTTAAAATGTATTTCTTAGGCTTTACCGGAGCAGAAACCTTTGTTTCTTCATTTTTCTCTGGCTCAACCACCGGCACACTTTCTTTTGTTTGCTGCGTAGATTCAGGCGGTGCTATGCCAGCCGCGGCTGGAATGGGCATAACAGGCACAATGGGATTTTTATGCTTTGTTGGCTTAGGTATAAAGGCTTCGCTGAACAGAGGATTTTCTCTCAAAATTTCTTGGTAATTCTCTTCAGATAAATCATAAGAATCAGGACCTAAACCAGGGCCGATGTGAATTTTAATATCCTTAGGATCGGTTGGTAATTTTAAAAAATGTTCAAGCATAAAAGGTAAGATCCCTTTCTTAATGCATCGCCAGGAACCAACAACAATCCCAACTGCTTGTGGGCTTTTAATGATAATTGCATGAGCATCGCCGGATTTATTGAGCAATAATACATTTTCATTTGTGGTGAATAATCCATCCCCAGGGATAATAAGGCGACCACTGGGATCTCTTGGTAAGTCCTTGCTGGCCAATAATTCATCCGTGACAACTGAAATCCCTTTACCATATTGCGAATATAAAATGACTTCATGACTTGGTGTTAAGGGTTTGGCGGCGACTAACGCTTTTAAATTATCAATTGCATTAACATATTCTTGTTCTTCTGGGGTGGTTGGTTTTGCTATTTTATCTGCAGTTACTTCTTTTAAAGAAGAGTGCACATTTCCAGAACCAAAACGCCAAGCACTAAGTTCATGGCTATTGTTCACGCCTTCTTTTCTAGTAGAGAAAAAATGTTTCATAGCGACGCTCATTTTAGGGGTAAGAATTCACTATTTGGCATGCTATCATAAATAAGTAAAAATGCCTATGAATAACTAAGAATCCTTCCAGTTTCCCCTCTCTCATTGCGGAATTTACACACATTTGTGTGACATAATTCGTTCATTTTGAGCAAGTAGATTTTAAATGGTTGAAAAACAACACTAAGAAGCGCTATGACTTTATGCTAGATAATGGATAAAACATGAAAACGATGTTACTTAATGCGAAAACACCCTTGTCTGTATGTCTATTGGCACTGTCATTTTCATCTATACAGGTTAATGCTAAAGAATCTGCGCTAACGCAAGAGTAAGCCTTACGATTGGGAACAGAAGTTTATATCTATGGGTACCCACTCATCACCATGGACATGACACGTCGTGTGATGACAAACGTAAAATCCCTGGAAGGTTTAAGAGCTCCTATGGGCCAATTTGTAAATGCAAGAGAATATCCTAATGCTTCATTTCGAGATGTCACAGCCCAATTGGGGAGTGGAGTCACTTGGGGTGCATGCCGAATGGCCTCCCAATGCTTCTAAACATTCTTTAACATTTCGATTAATAGATTTTTTAGAAATGCGAGAAGCGAATAGGGGCAAGGATTAATATTCTTGCCCCTAAGTAGGTTAATGATCTCCTATTTTCGAGGAAATTGTAATTTTCGGTATTCCTGGTAATTATAAGCAGATTGTTGATTCTGAGTAGTCTGATTTACAGAGCCTAACTGAGAATTTAAAGAGTTAACAGTCTGGGAGCTTCTTAACACATAACCCGCTCCTGTTCCGATGGCTAATCCAACGATAAATGTTTTTGAACGTGGACCAATAAGCATAAAAAATCTCCTCAAATAATTTGATTAAATTCAAGAAAAAATGAAAATGAATAAATGAAAATAAAAGGTTGAGTTGTGCGCTGCCTAGCAGCGCTTATCTTTAGAAATGCGCTTAGCAGATACCAGAGCAAGGCTCTGGCTTTGGGGTGAAAATAATAGTGTATAGTTTAGATTAAACATAAAAATAAATTTAATTTGTTAGGTTGAATCTAGAACCTAGCATTCATGTGTTGTAGTGTCAATATCCGTTATCTAAAATTTAAAAACTGTTCCTACACCATAGGGAATGTGTCTATCTGAGAAAGTAGTCGTTAATTCGGTTTGTGCTTGGCGGCCCGTGCAGTGGCCCGTTACAATAT
>JBFXKR010000342.1:0-3160 GCA_050173595.1 Candidatus Berkiella sp. | reverse complement strand
GTTTATAAGGATTCGAAATATCAAATACTTCTAATCCTTCATTACTCCAAGGTACAAAGGCAAGATCTTTAACAATCGTCGCACGTCCAGGAATGCCCCCAAGGCGGCAGCTAGCATCGGTAGGATTATCCGTGCATTTTGTGCTGATAATACTGGCAAGTTTGGGATCTTTTGGATTTGAAATATCCCAAATCCGCAGATCACCCCATTTTCGTTTAATGGTATTGATAGAGACAGGAAGAACGCTTACAGTGCCGATATCAGCTTCAACGAGTGCATGGCCTGCTGAGAAAGTTGGCGCTAAAAATGCCAGTCCATCATCATAAGAAACCATCACATTGGGAATGTTAACGAATGAGCCCCCTTGCGGGAAACCAGCTCCTTCTCCTTGGCGATTCATGACGATGACGGCACTATAGCCAGCAGCAAGTGCATTTGCTGCTTTCACTGAAAAAGCACAAGTCCCTCGGCGAATGAGGGCAATCGAAGCGCCATTGGGTGCGGGAATAGGTGCGGAACAAAATGTATTTGTACCACAGCCGGAGTCAGTCAAGCAGGCTAAGCCGATAAACCGCACTTTATCCGTGATAGTTGCGGTAATGGGTGGACCAATCACTGCGACAGCGGCAGGATAAGTTACAGAATTGTAAGTGGTCGAAGCAGCAAAGGGCGTATCATCTACAACAACATGAAGCAGGACTTTGCCATTATCGGATACTACCGGTGCCTCAGCAGCTACATTGACGAGCCGATTTGCATCATTAGATGTCGCGTCTCGTGCTAATCCTATCATTTTCGGATCACTAAGATTAGAGATATCTAATATCGCGACCCCACCCTCAAAAATACCGACGTAAGCAGTTTTTCCATTCTTATCAATACTAAGATCAGTTGCTTGTCTTACAATGCTAGCCTCATCTCCAAAAGCATCGCTGATGATCCCTAAATCAGAACGTGTTGGGTTGGTAAAAACAAACAAACTAAAATCAGAATCATCTACACCCGGAATGGCATTAACGCTTAATCCTGGCATCAATGGCCTATCAATCGGGGCCAGATGACTATACATTATGTCGCGATATTTATTATCGTTGTTTTTTTGGCTATTAGGAATATTTTCAGGCCCCCACCAACCTGCTAATGTTGGGTTTGCAGGGTCAGACACATCATAAAACTGCAATGATCCTAACGTCGCACCGGTGGGATCAGAGGCAAATGGTGAATTAGTCGTTAATGCAAGGTAATGTTTGTTATTTTGTTTAAACGTTTCTAACCCACCAGAAAGCAAGTGATTAAGTCCATTATCAATTGCATAGAAGTTACTGATATCTCTAACATCAGCAATTTCCCCCACTTTTACTGGAGCACTTGGATCATTGACGTTGTAAAACTCAATTTTAGTAGGGCCAACGAAACCGATAGTGGCGTTATTAGCGCCACAAAATCCATTGAGCGAAACTGCAAGAATATCGTCCTTATTTTGAGTGGTATATAACGCGATGCTACCGATACCACTGCCTGTGGGCGGATGAATTGTTGCTACTCTTTCAGGGTGTTTAGGATCTTTAACTTTAAATACTATGACGCCTGCATCCACATCCAAAGCCCCTTCCCCTTGGCAAGGAACTGAAGCTGCAGGAATATAGTAATAATTTTTATAGAGGCGGCCAGCACTATTATTCCTTGTTGAGGTAGGATCGCCAATTTGGAAGGTGGTTTGATTAATGGTTGAACCTCGACCCACTTCTTGCAATCGGTTCATAATACTGTTGCTAGCAGGGGAGGGTAGCACTATTTCATTTGGCGCAGCGCTTGATTCAAGAATGTAACCACTCAATAAAAGACTCACAATCGTTGGGAATAAGCTACTTTTGAATTTAAACATGTCCCGAACTCCTTCATAAATAGTAAATTCGCAGTAATAATTTACTTGATAGATAGTAAATTCGTAGTAATCATATTCTTGAAAGCCCTAAGCTATTTTTTTATTAAAAACCTGTTTAAATGTAAAGTAAAGAGACATATCACCAATGAGAAGTGCTTTGTTGGAAATTATTTTCGAGTACCTACAGGCATCTTTTAAATATTTTTACATGCTTTTGGCTCAGCTGGATATGAACAGGTATACCGGTTGATGGCATTTAAATCAAACATTTTGATCAAAGGTGGTCTAGTAAATTTAAATGGTTTATAAAATACAATGCAAATATGATTTGGCAAGTGGATTTTAATAACGTTACTCAAGGTTATTAGTTGAGCTGTCTCAGCTTCAATAAACAAAAAATACGACTTATGAAGTCATGCTCATCCATTAAATATCAATGCCAACTTCATCATTAATTGAAATGAGTAATAATTCCACTTCTTCTTTAAACTCATCAATAAGCTCTTTTTCATTTTCATAATGATTCACAAACTCATGCAGCAAAATCATCGCATCCATGACTTGGATTTTATCTTTGAATATTTTTTTCATCACGTCTTTATTCAAATCAATAGCGCTATTGCCAAGGAATTCTTTTAAATACTTCATTTGCTCTGAATTATACTCAGGGAGATTGATAGCAAGAAACGCTTCACCTAACTCTTCAATTTCAGGTTTTTGGGGCAACATAACATCACCTTTATAAATAACATTATTTATATTGACCCATGAAACCTTCATAAAGTTCCGCGATAAGTGGCTTGAACTTTGCTATTAGGCCATTGTCTAAAAATTGAGGAAAAGAGAGGTTTAGGGTAATTACAACATGAAGAAATCACCTGCAGTTCTTAAAAAAAGCTCAGTATATAAGGACAATTTTGATAGATACACGCTTTTTCAACAGTTAGAACATGCACGTCACGGCGCATTTGCTGATCTACATGCTTTTCACAAACAAATGGAAGTAGCGCGCCAAAACAAAGATTCAAGAGCGCTCATCCCAATGCCACCCTTAAAAGATATTGCCTTTAAAGGTGGCGGTGCTAAAGGA
The DNA here is from genome assembly GCA_050173595.1 of Candidatus Berkiella sp. Lineage (GTDB taxonomy): Bacteria > Pseudomonadota > Gammaproteobacteria > Berkiellales > Berkiellaceae > Berkiella. The sequence continues at coordinate 185 of JBFXKR010000342.1, read as the reverse complement.
GCAGCATATCCGGGTGTTGTGCAGGCATTGGATGAAGAAGGTTACTTAGAAGAAATTGACATGGTGTTTGGTGCATCCGCTGGTGCCATTACTGCATTTATCGTTGGACTCGGGTTTAGTGCCGATCAAGTGAAGCGTCTTACGGATAAAACAAAATTCACTGATTTTACTGATATTAAAGAAGA
>JBFXKR010000341.1:0-3161 GCA_050173595.1 Candidatus Berkiella sp. | reverse complement strand
ACGCCTTACTGATTGTTTTTTATCATTTTTTCAGAAAGAAAAAGATCCATCTTTAGGTATCTTTGGTTACCTCTATTATGAAGCAACGACTAAACCCTTCGGTTACCTTTTCCCATGAGGCAATACGGCCATAAGAGATGAAAGGCATGGCGAAGCTGTTTTGGTAAATGAAATCAGCTTATAGGCCGTGAATACTGAATTAGCGGATATACATATAATGTAGTTGATATTTAAGTGGTGACCTATCACTAATTAATTGATCTTCTGAAAATTCATATTGAATCTTTTATGCCTTTTCCTTGTCCATTTTATAGGCGAGACAAGGAGATAGGCAAAATGCCCAGTATCAAAGAAACCGATCTCAAGCGCTTAATAAGTGCCTTAAATTTCCCTAACAATTTACAAGATAAACCTAGCGTTAATCAAAGACATACTGGCGCTTTAGCCGTAAAAATTGATGGTATCATTTCAAGTATCTATCATGATCCTGTGCTCAAAGCAGAATTTCTCAAAGCAAAAGCAGCCATTGATAAGCAAGAACCAATCCCACAGTCTGTGTTAGATGTTTTAACAAATAGTCCAACAATTGCTAGGCCAATCACTGAAGTCAGCAATGAGTTAAACCCTTACTTTAATTGGCGAAGTGATGTGACACCAACCTTTGCGATCCCAACGCTTGAGGTGGACTTTAGCGATATGCCACATCTCTTAGAAGCACAACGGCGAGAAATAGCAGCCATTTGCATGCAGCAATACATTCAAGCTATGAAAATGTTAGAGCATTCAGTAAGCGAAGTTGCATTAACTTATGTTAGAGAAAACCCAGACAAACAAGTTTTTGTTGATAAATCCCCCAAAGAGGGCGTGGCTAGACCTACTGCAGATGGTGTTTTGTTAAGGTTTGCGAATGTCTATGCGCAGCGTTATTTAGATTTAATGCAAGGATATATAGATTGGGAAATTCAAAATGATATACCCATGATTCCCGTCCATGCAGGACAAATGAAAGTTCATGGGTTTACTTCAGTAGATATTATAAAAATGCAGGACTCTTGCCGTGAATTTATTAAGCTGGCAGATACAATGGAGCGTATCTTAAATTTAGACACAGTAAAAATGGATAAAATTCTTTTAATTATGACCGGGTTAGATAAGGGGTTTTCACCAGATAAATTTGTGAATGATCAAGCTGCTGCAAAAACCTATCTCAATAATATGGGTATCAATCTTTCAGATACAGACTATGTTGAGATTTGTCAGCTGTTTACTGCTTATTCAAAATTAAGCGAAAAAGCGATGCTCGATAAAGCTTTCTTTTTAATGCGCGATTTTGGTCATCTAGAGCCGCAACAAATTAGACAGCAGCTATTTTACGTTGCAACCATGGATGTTAAGCATAATAAATCAAAAGATGAAAGACTGTTAATGGAAATTCGGCACCGGGTGGGTGGCGATATGAGCATTCATCAAAACTCACCAGGAACATTAGGTGGAAATCCACTTGCCTACTTACAAGTTTTATTACACGGTGAACCAGATAATCCAGAAGCAGAGTATAGAAACAAAATGTATTTTGTATATATGTGCAATCATTTTTCAAATGCTGTGATGCGTGATGAGGCAACGGTTGCGCATATTAATCATTGGCTTCAAAGTAACAATAAGGAATGGCGTATTGATCCAGAGTTTGTTGAGGCAATGCTTTCGCGTGGTGCTCAATATCTGCCGCCTATATTTCGATATGGTGCCTATGCGAACTTGAATCGACAACTACGTGATTTTAGAACGCATCAAGAAATTGAACAATTTTATGAGCATAATCAGAACATTTCGCTTCAAGAAGCGCTTGAGCGTGTTGCTAACCTTAACGCATATTATAACCAACCCTTAACGGCAAGGGAGCTGTTTAATCAAATAGGTGAATGGCGGCTGGATAGTGAAAATAATAACAAACTGTGGCAACCATTGAACTTTGGCACAGGGGCTGCCTTATTTAATCTTAAAGATACAGAGTTGCCTGATATGTCACCAGAAGCGAGAGCTTATGTAAGGCAAGTACAAGCTTTAAAATTACCTGTTTATGCAGGAATTTCTGGCACCCTTGATCAATCAACGGCAATGGCTGGGCTTGTTGGTTTAGGCACATCTTTAGATCCAGATGTTCGTCGTCGAGAACTTGAAGTGATTCGTTTAGCGTATCTCGCATTTATGTTGCCAGGGCGTGATCATAGTATTCATGAAATAATGCAATCAAGCGCAACATATGGTCTTGATTATGTACCAGGGCCGGAATGTGTCAGATTTGTCTATCCAGAGGACAATCAACGTATCGTTGCACAATTAGAGCAAAAGCAAATAGAGCGGGGCACACATTTGCCATCATACTTTTTTTCAAAGGAGTATGTTAAAGAAGTGGCGCAAAATATTGATAATGAAAAAAGAAGATTGCAAGATGCGGCAAATGCAAAAAGTTTGGCTGACTCAAGAAAACAATCAACAACCGTACACAAAATGAACTATTATATAGGTGTTCCAATAGCTGGCAGTTTGCTCTCTAATGCGATAGCACAAAGGCTAGATCCTTCTTATGGTATAACGCCAGTTCCTGATCAGAATCTTCATATGACGATTGGTTGGATTGAAGAGGAATTAACGCCCGCTCAGATGACGGAAATTTCAGAAAAAATTAATCAAATCATCAGAAAATATGATTTTCTTGAGGTCCAAATGGATGGCATAGCATTTTGGGGTCAAGGTAAAGACTTGATATTGTTAATAAAGGAAAGAAATTTACAAATAGATGAGATGAGAAAAGAGATTAAACAATATGTTGATAGTAAAGGTTTTACCTTTAATTTTGAACCGAAATTACATGTAAAAATTGGCTATTGCGAAGAGCCATTATCCGATCAAGAAGCAAAAGCATCTTTTAACTTCAAGGATAAAAAAGAACAATTTATATTGCAAAATATCAACATGATGCACACCAACCCTTGGAATTGGAAAGCGCAATCAGATAGACAGTTCAACTTACACGCTTCAAAGCCTCGAGCTGATGTGGTGGGTGGTTTACATAAAAGGAAAGCGGCAAAGGGAGCAGCTCACCAAGAGCATGCTGAAAACCAAAGACCTCCGAGAAAACCTCGTTAATCAACAACCTA
>JBFXKR010000340.1:0-3171 GCA_050173595.1 Candidatus Berkiella sp. | reverse complement strand
GACGGATGAAACCACAACAATCACAGAGACAACGTTTTTACGTGAAGCTGCAATCTTGCTTGATTGATTCGTGCTCGAATCAGTATCGCCGTTATCCCAAAGCCGCTGTAAGTCAATTATATAAGTCAATTATTCAATCCGCTATTACTTAAACAAATATCACTAAGCTCGCCATTATAGGGAAACAATGCATAAAGCACCAATCAGCCTGATGCCTCAGTATAGAACTTGCGGCAACTAGGAAGCTTCTGAGGAAATATTGATAAGATCAGATGGCCTATCTTTGCTTAGAAAAGCTTCAAGAGAGCGTTGCACAGTGTGCGGCGGTCGCCAACTTAGCAATCGCATTGACTTTTCAATATTGAGTTGCAAGGAATCAACGACACGACTGATTTCTTTGCTTTTACCCAGCAAAAAACCCAACCACCTAAGTAACAAAGCAGGCACTGGAATGAGATTAGCTCTTTTGCCAAGGGTGAATCGCAGTAAACGCAGCAATTGAGAAGTCGAGAGATCATCATTGTCTGAGACTAGAAATACTTGGTTTACTGCATTTGGATGTGACAAGGTGCATTCAATAAAACTACATAAGTTATAAACACTCACCAAACTACGACGATTTTTCAGTGCACCCAAAGGCAATGGCAACATGGTATTGGCCAACGATATTAAACGTGAAAAATTCCCCTTAACATTTGGCCCATAAACAAGTGGGGGACGAATAATTACCCACTGCATGCCACTTCTTTTAGCTTGCTCTTGCAAAATTAATTCTGCTTGAAGTTTTGATAAACTATAAGCATCTGTTGGCAAAGGTCTGTCTTCTGCCCGCAAAGGTGTTTCAATGGTTTTTTCAGCAATAACTTTAACGGTGCTAATATAGATAAAGCGTTTCACTTGGTGGGCGATAGCTGCTTTTGCAAGTTGCTCCGTCCCTTTTACATTGACTTCTTGATAAGCCTTGAGCGCAGCCATGCCTTTATCATTCATGTGATGCACCCGTGCTGCTAAATGTACAACGGTGTGTATGCCTTGCAAAGCGTCATGCCAGTTGGTATTGCCGTCGATGTTTTCAATACAAATATAACGTAGACGTTCATGTTTAATTGTAAAATTTTCTTTTCTGCCAGTGGCTGTTACATGATAGCCTAAAGATAGTAAATGATGGCACAACTGTTCACCCACAAACCCTGTCGCCCCTGTTATAAGAACATGCATATCATTTAACATAGTGTTTATCTCGCCCTGGCTTCAATATAAATTGCATAAGACGGTTGCACAGTTTACCAAACACAAAACCAAGCATTGAAAAAGGGAGCTCCATTTCACGAGCAGCTTTTAGGATACTTTTATTTTGAGTAACTATGTTTCTTAACCCACGATTAGAAACACCCCCTGCTCTCATATGAACAAGCACTTTAGGGATATAAGCACATTTTATTTTCTCTTTTTCTAAAAAGCGCATCATCAATACCACATCATTTCCCATTTTATAACTGGTATCAAACTTCCCATATTGTTGGTATATGCTGCGCCTAACAAAAAAGGTAGGATGTGGTGGACACCATCCTTTTGCAAAAGAGCCTTTCTTAAAATCATTTGATTGCCAATAACGAAGGATCTTTTGGGATTGTCTTGTTGAAAATATATTAAGTCACCATAACAAGCTGCCACATCATTTTCAAATGCCTTGCTTACTTCAAAAAGCACATGTTGGTGCGCGTATAAGTCATCAGCATTGAGTAAGCCGATGATATCGCCCGTGGCAAGTGAAATGCCCTTATTCATGGCATCATAAATGCCTTTATCCCGCTCTGATTTAAAAACACTAATTTTGTCAGCATATTTATTGACGATTGTTTGTGTTCCATCTGTAGATGCACCATCAATAATAATATATTCAAGATTGGGGTATTGTTGCATTAATACAGATTGAATGGTTTGCTCAATTGTTTTTGCGCTATTATAACAAACGGTAATGATAGAGATCTTAGAATGCGCTTGCATGGCAGACCTCCTTACTTGACAATAATGTTTGATAATATCCAATTTGTTGTTTGATGACATTTTCCATATAAAATGGCTGAGCGCTTTTAACTGCATTTTCACTTAATGATGCATAATCTTGATAGTCATGAGCGGATAAAATAGTTTCACCAAGATCTTCTTTTTTACATAGAAAACCATTCTTACCGGTTTGGACAAACTCTTTTCTAGGCCCAATATCAATTGCAATCACCGGTGTGCCAACACTGAGCGCCTCTACCAGCGTTAATCCAAATGTTTCATAAGTTAATGATGCATGAATAAAATATTTAGATTTTGCCATATAAGCTAAAACTTCATCATGTGGTAATTTCCCTAAAAAGCAAATACGCTCGCTTTCATACTCTTGGCGCAAAGCGTCTTCATTTTCCCCTGTGCCAATAACTTTTAAGTTAAATTGTGCTGGCAAATTTCGCCAAGTGGCTAATAGCAAGTCTATACCTTTGGCTGATTCTAATCGTCCAACAAATAAATAATCTTTTTTAGCACAAGGTTCAATTGATTTCTTCGTCGGAACAATGCCATTTGGCTTTAAGAACATTTTAGTGTGAGGAATGTGTGACTGTAGTTTTCTTTGTTGAAAGTGTGTTAATACAAAATAGGAGTCAATATATTGTGTATAGTCTTTTATACGATACCAAGTAAAGGCCATATTGGCCGCTAAGCTTTGCATTGTAGAATTTCGATAACATTTATGCAAAACAGCTGGCCAACCAAAAGTTTTATCAATACATTTTTCACATGATTGGTTGTCACGATATAAGATCCCAGCACTGCACCACCATCTGAAGTTATGCAGTGTATGCACTACTTTTGCACCCGCGTATTTTGCACCCGCAAAGACAGTGGGTGTTAATAGCGGAAAAAAATTATGGACGTGCACAATATCGATATGGTTTTCTTTAACAAGCTTAGCAATTTTTTTAAAATGAACATCATCGCCCCATAATTTAATCATCAAATTCAAAGGACGAATCTCATCATTGCTAACAATATATTCAAATACTTTTTCATCGCCTAATGCTTTTTTTAACGCATTCAGTTCATTTTGCACAACGACATCTTCGCCACCGACGTGATGTGACTGATAGGCATTGTGCACAACCAATATTTTCATGATTGTGC
>JBFXKR010000339.1:0-3172 GCA_050173595.1 Candidatus Berkiella sp. | reverse complement strand
AACTGGAAATGCACCTCTATAAAGTTGAAATAGTCGGTTTCCATTTTCTTCACCAAAATGCTCTAGTAAAGAATCTTTAAAATTGTCTTCCCAAGTACGAGCCACTTGGATTAACTTATCCTGCAGCACTATCGGATCGTATTCTTTGGTTAAATCATCTTTATAACGTACAATAAAGTGAATTCTTGCTAAAACTGATTCAGTAAAGCGAGTACTAAAGTCGACTTGATAGCCACCAAGCTCTTGCTTTAAAATGGTTTCCATTTTTTCTCGAAGCTTTGAATTAAACCTTTCTCTTGGCACAAATACCAAACAAGAATAAATTCGAGTAAAAGAATCCTTACGAATAAACAATCTTATGCGTTGTCTTTCTTGTAAATGCAAAATCCCCATTGACAAATCGTACAACTCATCGACGGTTGCATGGAAAAAATCATCTCTTGGAAGCGTTTCAAGAATGTTTGATAAAGCTTTACCATCATGACTATCGTGACTTACGCCAGCGCGCTCAAGAATTTGCTTCACCCGTAAACGTAATAAGGGGATCCCTTGCGGTGATCGGTTGTAGGCGGCCGAGGTATATAAACCAATAAACTGATGTTCCCCGATTACTTTTTTCTTCTCATCAAATATTTTAACAACGATAAAATCGGTATGTGTCGGACGATGTACTGTCGATATTTTATCAGTTTTACCTAAAATAAGTGGGAAAGACGATAGCGCTGATTCTTGTGCTATTTTGGGCATATCTTGAAACGACCCAAAGTAAGATTCAGGATTTTTGCGCAAAATTCCTAAGCAAGTATCATTATCTAAGGTAAAATGATAGTTTCCTTTATCGGCAATTAATTTACGTTGGCAATAGCCAAGATAGGTAAAATGATTGTTATTAATCCATTCTAAAAATTCTAAAATTTCTTTATCTAATTCCTTTTTTGAATCTTTAGATTTAACTTTCATTTCCTGGATGATTGACTCCATTTTGCCAGTTAATTCGTGCCAATCATTTACAGTTAAAGTAACATCTTCAATAACACCGCGAATATCTGCTTCAATTTCATCTAAAACAGCAGGATCACTTTGTTTATCGATTTCGATAAACATCGGTGTCTCACTCAGTAGTTTCGTATCTTTATAATGGTTATTGTAAATATTTGTGATAATGCCTTTGGCATCTCTTTGCACCCTTAGTCCATTTAAATGCAAAATAAGATGAACGTTCAAACCACGTTTATGAAGTACCATGCGAACAGATTCAATTAAAAAGGGTAAATGATCGTCAATGACTTCAATAACTGTATGGGTAGACTGCCAACCATGCTGCTCATATTGAGGATTGTAAACGCGCACTTTGGCTTCACCAGGCGCACGTTGATGAATAAAATGCCAATGCGATACTAATGCACCGTAAAGATCGATAACTTCAAGTTCTAGCAAGTCTTCCGGAGCAGCACTTAAGTAATATTGCTTTACAAAATTCGTAAGTAGTTTTGCATCATCTTTAGGAAGCTTTTCATTTACAAGATTAATTACGCGAGAAGTTAACTCTTCACGTGCCTCTTCTTGCCGGCGCATAGCACACCTCTACCCTTAAACGCTTGTTACAATTGTGGTCTAATTTTACAACTTAGATCATAGATTAGATACATCTGATCTCTTGAACCCAAGTAATAAAATACCTTCAAAAATTAACCATGAGTGCATTCTTTCATTTAGGCTGGATTCTTGCCTCAAGCTTTTACTCAAACTCTGATAAAATGACTCATAATCCAAACAGTGAAGTTATCTTACATACTTTATATCTCTATATATACTCGGCTCAGTATGCTAAAAACATAGTTATTTGATAATGGTATAAATGAAACATATAGAAAAGGTAGTGAAATGTATCAATATATAAAGCTATTACCGCTTATACCCCTAGTATTACTTACAGCCTGTGCCAAAAACCCTGTCACAGGTCAAACGGAACTTCATCTGTTAAGTCAGAAGCAAGAAATTTCAATGGGTGAGAAAAACTACCTATATGGCCAACAATCTGGCGGTGGTGTCTATACCATCGATCCTGAACTCAGCAATTATGTTAATGAGCTTGGCAAAAAGCTGGTCGCGGTCAGTGACAGAAGTGATCTGCCTTTTGAATTCGTGGTCCTTAATAGCTCTGTGCCCAATGCTTGGGCATTACCTGGTGGGAAAATCGCTGTTAACCGAGGCTTACTGGTTCATCTTGAAAATGAAGCAGAGCTGGCAGCGGTTTTGGGCCATGAAATCACACATGCTGCCGCTCGCCATGGCGCTAAGTCCATGGAGCGTCAAGTGTTACTCTCAAGTGGGTTAGCGGCTACTAACGTCGCTTTGGCAACCACAACAAAAGATACGGCTGCCTCAAAAATGACAACCAGTGCCATTGGTGCAAGTGCGGGTATCGCTGCAAATCTTGTTAGTACAAAATATAGCCGCGAGGCGGAATTAGAAGCTGATCATTATGGCATGAACTATATGGTTAAAGCCGGATATGATCCAAGTGCTGCGGTGAGTTTACAAAAAACCTTTGTGAAATTGTTTGATAATAAATCTCCCTCTTGGGTTGAAGGCCTGTTTGCTTCCCATCCCCCATCCCAAGAACGGGCTAATGCTAACTTACAACGTGCCTTAACCATGCCTAAAAATCTCACGTTAGGAAAAGAACGTTATCAAAAAATGATCGCTTTACTCAAAAAACGAGATACTGCCTACAAAGACTACGATGAAGGATTAAAAGCCTTTTCTGATGGTCAGCTTGATAAGGCTTTAACCCTAAGCGAAAAAGCAATTTTGCAAGAACCTAAAGAAGCATTGTTTTATGGTCTTAAAGGCGATGTTTTGAGCAAACAACATCAGCGCGAAAAAGCATTAGAAGCCTACCAAGAAGCAATTAAGCACAACAAGGATTATTTTTACTATTATCAACAACGTGGTCTGTTATTAGAGCAAATGGATCGTAAAAGTGAAGCTAAAGCTGATCTAGAAAAAAGCCAGCATCTTTTGCCCACAGATATTGTGGCAGCCCATCTTAAACAGCTGAGCTAACCATATTGGCCAATGCCTTAACCCATAGCGGATGTGAGTTAAGGCATGGAATTAGATTTAAGCAATGTCCACCCATTTTTAACCATGTTTCTTTGGCTCTTAT
>JBFXKR010000338.1:0-3181 GCA_050173595.1 Candidatus Berkiella sp. | reverse complement strand
CCGTATCATTTGCACAAGAATTACAAACATTCAAAAGCCAAGGATATAAAATTGTCGCAATGGTAGAAACTGAAAAAGCGAGTGTATCTCAAGCAGCTACTGAGTTTCACAAAGAACACAGTAAATTAATTAACAACAGAGCAGAATCAGTTGAAAAGCGATTATTACAACTTCATTCCTTATTTGATGAAATGCATTTAATAGAATTTGTAGATAACGAAAGCGAATTGGTTGATTTAAATAAACCAGAAGGGAGTGCCACTCCAAGAGCCCTTGAAAAAATTCAAGATGAAAATCAAACGATATCAGACACCATCAGAAATTGTTCCATGGGGATTGTTGCGGGCTATTTTTCAAGCTCACAAAAAAAGCTCCCACCATCAACGCCACTCTTAAATTTGCAACAATATGGAAGTTATCAAAGCTTAATGGGTTTAACTGACAGACATTTAGGCGTTAAACTATATCCAGAAAAAGAAAAAGCGATAACAACACCTGCTCAAAGATTGCTTAACATTGGCGAAAATGAGCCAGCATTTATTCAAAATTTATTCGGAAAAATTAACTATAACGAACAAGACGCTGAACAATACCTTGCAACGCATTATTTTATACCAGGGTACATACAAACTTTCAGTGCCTCAAGCACTTTCATTTTGTCGCAAATTGAAAAACATGCACAATCTCCTAAAGGTATCGAAAAAAGATTTGATTTCGTTATTCCAGGTAGTGCAATCGATGAAAAGCTAATACGAAGCGTTATTGAGCCTGCGCTTGTTGAGCATGGAATAAAACCTAATGAAATTCAGTTTATAGATGCCAACGAGCTTAAGAATGAATTAAGAGAACCAAAAGCAGATAACGCAAAACACAAAGTCAGAATATTATCCCCCTTCATTACAAGCAAAGAGGATTATGAAGCTTTTTACTTTTTAACTCACGATGGAACAGGTTGCTCTGGTGATAATACGATATCTATCTCTTTTAGCGGACAATCTCTTCCCTATTTTCAGTTTAAACCCAATGGATTTGTGATTAGTAGATTTTATACTGAACACCTTATTCCATTATTGGAAAATATTATAAAAACGACAGCCGCTCCAATACTCGCTGAAGGGCTTATAAGTTTAAAAGCCTATTTTGAGCACCTCACAACCTTTTCAACATATAATAATGGTTTATTTGATCCAAGATACTTTGCAGAGCCTGATTGCAAATATAGAGCAGTAGATAGTAATGATGAATGGGATAACATTGTTAAGGAGCAATACTTGGGTAGCGTTCAAAAAATAATCGATTGGTGCAAAGAAACCGGAAGATTATCTAATGCTAAGAATATCATGGCAGGATGGTTACACTTTCAGAAAGTGCTATTTGAGCATCACAATATGAGATCTCGTTTAAGAGATTTAGTGCAGTTAAAATTAAATCAAAGCCAACCTTTAGCAACGCTTTTAAATACCAGACGGGCCAAACAACTTGTTCAAAGAAAAATTATAACAGATAACCAATTCAACGCTGGCGAGCTTTCAAAGTTAATTGCAACCGATGACATTGTCGGCGCATTATGTACATCTGAGTTAACGCCAGCACAAGTCATTAACATGAGCGACATAGATTTGGTTAAATTCAAAGATAAGCAAGCACTCGCCATTGCGCGTGATGCTGAGTTTTCTCATCAAAAACCTTTAAGAGCACACTTATAAAAAGTTATATAAAGCGCCTTAGGTCAGGGTCAGACTTGCGTTATTGCAATTTGAAAAAAGAAACTCAATATCTCACATGTCCGCCGACGTGTCCTTCGAAGCCTTTTAGGCGTAGTAGGACGTGTCCTTCGAAGCCTTTTAGGCGTAGTAGGAAGCTTCTGAGCGTAGGTAAAAGCCTGATCCCGTTTGTGAATTTTATTCCCCATGCTGCGCTTCGCTTGCAAGGGGCTATTGCACGCCGCTGCTGCCGCAGCGGTGGAAAATGATAAATGATTTTATCCCCATGCTGCGCTTCGCTTGCAAGGGGCTATTATGCGCCGCAGCTGCCGCTGCGGAAGATTACATTTGCGCGGCAATCCAGAATCGGATTTACTTACAGCGTATTATTCTTCTTAATTGGTTGCGGCAGCAACCACGTGTAGTAGCCCCGTGCAAGCGCGTTTCGCGCGCAGCTCGGGGTAAAGAATCCTCCACACACACCAACCCCGGCAGGGGTGGGAGAATAGAATTCGGGTCAGGCTTGAGTTATTGCAATTTGAAAAAGAAACTCAATATCTCACCTGTCCGCAGACGCGTCCTTCGAAGCCTTTTAAGCGTAGTAGGACGTGTCCTTCGAAGCCTTTTAGGCGTAGTAGGAAGCTTCTGAGCGTAGGTAAAAGCCTGATCCCGTCTTTTACGTTACTTAGTTGTTTAGCTTGGGTGTCTGACACCGTTGATTTCAAATGTTTGAATTTATTCCCCACCTTCTGTAATGTTGCTCCAATAAACTATTTTGGAGGGTCTTTAAATGAGTAAACCAAAACGAATGAATCTTAGATAATAAATGATTAGGTGAATGCTAAACTTTTTGAGCTTCAACCTTACGGTCCAGATCACACCCTGTGTTATCTATTGAGAAAAATATGAATGTCGATATTGCTTATCTTAAAGATCACCCACAGTACCTACCATTAGTAGCTGAATGGATGTTTAACGAATGGGGACATTTTAACCCAGGCTCAACTCTAGAAAGAGCAAAATTAAAACTGGGTGAGCATTTAAATAAAGACAGCCTGCCAATTACTTTTATCGCTTTAGACAACAATCTACCAGTGGGAACTTGTTCCCTTCGGATAAATGACGGCATACGCCCAGATTTAACCCCATGGTTAGGATCTCTGTATGTGGTGCCTAGCGCTAGGAGAAAAGGGATAGGTGAAAAATTAATAGATGCTGCCGTCAGTAAAGCGCGCAGCATGAAATGCCCAAAGCTCTATTTGTTCGCTTTTGACGCTACTTTACCGAATTGGTATAAAAAACTGGGATGGCATGAAATAGGTATGGACAAGCTCAACCATAATCCTGTCAGTGTGATGGAAAAAGCCATATAAGAAATGGATGGTGTCAGATCCCTTAGTTGTTTAGCTTGGGTGTCTGACACCGTTGATTCTCACGAGAAGGAACCAATGTATGGCGCATAGATATTTTATTTTTGG
>JBFXKR010000337.1:0-3183 GCA_050173595.1 Candidatus Berkiella sp. | reverse complement strand
TTAATTCATTTACTCTTTTATACTTAATTTTTGCATCATATAGTCTAAGCATTATTACCCTCTTTAAATGTGCATATACAACGCATTCAATTTTATTATCATAAAATGAAAGTTTGTAAGGTAGAAAGATAAGTCTTATACCGCATCAAAGGGCATGACGCAAAATTATCTACAAAATAAAGGTTTACTATATTTAAATATGACATTTACACTGCGCGAATCAAATAAGTTTTTTATTTCCAGCCATAAAGGCAAAATGGATTTAATATGCTTTTTTGCCATAATTTTTTGCGTTCAATAGCCGATAAATCCACTTCATCACATAGTTTCTGCCAATGTTCTGAAATAGTCGATAACTGATTTTCAACCATTATTCTTGCTGATGCTTCATCTATTAAAAAACTATTGCTAACACTGAGTACATTTATCAGGGTTGAGTTATTATGTTGTTTACCTTCAATAGCCATCGCTTGAGTTGCTTCACCGCCTATTCTTAATTGTGGACATAAATCGTATGCAGGAGTTAATTGTAGTTGCATTCCATTCCAAAACGCAGATATATTCCTAGCATGATCATCAGTGTTACCTATGAGCACATTAAAAATTAAACGTTTATATAATTCTTTTAACTCATCTTTTGGGTTCGCAAATTTCGTTCTGATGATTTCTGCAAGATCAATATAACTTGCATAACGTGCTTCTAACTCATTCAGTCCTAATAAGGATAACCCACTTAGCATATGATGGCGATTCAAACCATGCAAGCTCCTATCAAAACGTTCTATAAGCAATACATTTTTACCTAATACTGAATTTAGTTGAACATTAGGAACTTTAATTCCTACTAAATTAGCCAATCTCATAGCAATATATTCTGCTTTAATAATATCGTAAAGATCAGTAGTCAAAGAGAATTTAGCAATATATTGAAAACTATTATCTTCTATTAAACATTTTGGCCTAGCGCCGCCTATGCTACTACCCTGTAATAAAGCATTTCCAAGCTCTGCTGGAAGGGGGATCCCTTCTTCTATATATTTTGCAGCACTAAATAAGTCTTCAAGCGTTGATTTTCTGTCAATACGCGGGATATATTCTGAGCTTGAGCGTTGAAAGTCTAATGCGCCTATTCTATTGCTGCCCGAAAGCAGCATATAATCTAACTCATCAGCAGCCAATTCTGGAAATTCATAACCAATTACCCGTCTTCCCCAGGCATCAGGTGAACCGTCACGCAAGCATGAATGAATTGTATTAATGCCTGTCGGCTCAAATGTTCTGGATTCAAGCGGTAATTCAAATGGAGAAAGCGCAATTGCATTATTCCTCTCAAGATAACTTTTGCCGTAGCTAAATATATGCTTGTCTTTATCCTTTTCAATTATCCCTACAACAACAGGTTCTCTTTGTTCAGGAAGCCATATCCACACAAAAGCTTTTCTGGCAGGTTTAGCTTTAAAAGTCATTATCTAATTCCTTTCGCTTTTGTCTGCTTCGTTTAGGTAGTATTGCTGTTATTCCAGAAATTGTTTTAGCATGTTGTTTCAATTGTTGGATGTCATCACTAATAAGTGGGACGCCAACAATAGTTGCAGCTTCAAAAACTGAGCCAATACTTACATTTGGCGTTCCCTTTTCAATATTAATAATGGTTAATCTACTCACATTTAAACGCTGTGCAAGATCTTCTTGGGACATGTTCCCTTCTAATCGTGCTGATTTAATTAATTTGCCAAGGATTTGAAGCATTAAAACCGTCCTTTTAGTAAGAGGACGCCCTTTATGAGGCATGTATATTATACCTTACATTATACCATTTAATGTATATTATAGCATACATATTCTTGTATTGGTATTACAATACGGTGGCATACAATGATTAATTTATTGGCTTTGGAACCTCAATAAACACAAATAAGCTGAACTCTAGAGGCTCTACCCACCCACTTGGGCATACAGTAAACATTGATAACACTTACGCCCCAGACTGAGTCTCCTTTAATTTTACTGTCACTAAATTTGGGTAGTCATAAGCAGCACCCGTTCCCATATCAACAGCAACACCAAGAACCCCACCCACAAATGATAGTCCTTTCATTTTTGACTTAACGGTTATATCCCCATCATATGTTTCTTTAAAACAATTGATGACAAGATTGCTATGATCGCGATGAATTGTGACTTCCCCCGGCGTTGAAGCAATAGACCATGTGCCATTTTGGTTTGTTAGTTCACAGCTTGCGCCATTAATAGGCGTTGTTTGCACAGAAAGTTTCTGATGATTTCCTGTCACAATTGAAGCGCAGCCGCTAAGAAAACACAAAGCAATATAAAGTGTAAAGTTCATTTGCTTATTTTTCATTTGCTATAAACCCTAAACTGCCTGATTTTGCACCAATGGACTGTTCAAAAGAAGCTTGTAATGCTTTAAGAAGTTTGACACGCTTATTTTCAGGCCAATTAAATAGCCCTGAATCAAGGACAAATTGAGAAGCTGCGAGTAAGAGTTGAACGCTTTCAATAGGTGTTTTAGCATTAAATACGCCCTCTTTGTTTCCCTGCTCTATCACTTGGGCTATTAAGGGAGCAATATTTTGCACACTCTGAATATTTAATTGCTCTTGAAGTTCACGATTTTCAGGTTTATGAATAAGCGCCATCACAGTGGGGGACGTTTTATGCTTTTTCTCTTCCCCTCTTATCATCCGTTTTAATTTTTCAACTGCCTTTACATTTTTAAGCGCCACAATGGATTCAAAGTGGTCTTTCAGATCAGAGCCAATATGATTTACCAATGCCGTTAAAATATCCTTTTTGGTTTTAAAGTAATAATAAAAAGTTCCCTTAGCAATACCTGCCTCTTTGATGATAGATTCAACAGAGGTATTCTCATAACCATGCGCTTCGAATAGCATTTTTGCACTCATGATAATCTCTAAGCGTCTAATTTCTGGTTCTTTTACAATTCGTTTCATAATACCCTCGTGACCGACCGTCAGTCTATACTAAGGGATTGACCACGCACTGTCAATAATTTAGTTTTAAAAGAAGATTTAAGAGCTCACATTAATCTGTCGCTACAAAAAAAAGCCCTCAGAAGAGGGCTTTTAAAGTTCTAAACATTTTAAGCTTTTGCTTTTCTTTTTGAAGCATGCTTATCATCGTTAGCAGCGTTTTTATCCT
>JBFXKR010000336.1:0-3197 GCA_050173595.1 Candidatus Berkiella sp. | reverse complement strand
TCCCTTTTTGGCGCCATGGTTTTGCACCACCGCCTCGAACTTCGGCACGTGTTTTTTGCTGTTTTGTTCCAGCACGAGCACCTGCCATGATGGCAACAACGACTTGGAGCACGAGGGCTTCGTTATATTCTCGGCCAAAAGCTACCTCTGAAACATCGATATTTTGTGTACCACCTTCAGTGGCTAGAGCAAGCTTCATTCTACCCTCCTTTAGGCAGTCGCGTTATCTAGTACTTTTGTCTTTACAGACAGCTTCACGATGACATCACCACCGGGACTGCCTGGAATAGCACCATGCACTAGTAATAATTGGCGATCTTTATCTACGCGCACTACTTCAATATTTTGGATAGTGCAGCGTTTTGAACCCATATGCCCGGCCATTTTCTTACCCTTAAATACGCGGCCTGGTGTTTGGTTTTGACCAATAGAGCCAGGGGCGCGATGGGATCGTGAATTACCATGTGAGGCATCTTGTGTTCTGAAATTGTAACGCTTAATAGGACCTTGGAAACCCTTACCTTTGGAGATTCCAGCAACATCTACACGCTGGCCAACTTCAAATCTATCAACGGTAATATCCTGACCTACTTTAAAATCTGTGCTTTCATTTTCTTCAAGGCGAAATTCCCACAAACCACGACCTGCTTCGATACCTGCTTTTGCAAAATGTCCTGCAGATGGTTTATTCACACGTGAAGCACGGCGGTTACCCGTGGTAATTTGAATTGAAGCATAACCTTCTTTATCTTGTGTTTTAATTTGAGTAATGCGATTAGGCAATACTTCAATTACTGTTACCGGGATACTGGTCCCCGTCTCAGTGAAGACACGAGACATTCCTAATTTTCGACCAATCAAACCAATTGCCATTTTCTTCTCCAAAACTCATTCACCCGCAAAGGTGCTTAGCTAACTGCAATCTGTACGTCTACACCAGCAGCAAGATCCAGTTTCATCAGCGCATCCACAGTTTTATCTGTAGGTTCTGCAATGATAACAAGACGATTATGTGTGCGGATCTCGTATTGATCTCTGGCACCGCTATCAATGTGCGGTGACACCAAAATCGTAAATCTTTCTTTATGGGTAGGCATAGGAACCGGGCCTCTGACTTGCGCACCTGTTCTTTTCGCAGTCTCCACAATTTCTTTTGCTGATTTATCAATCAGCTTGTGATCAAACGCTTTTAAGCGAATGCGTATAATTTGACTTTTCATAGACATTGCATTTATCCCCGCTGCTTACTCACCACTTGCTCAGCAACATTTGTAGGTGCTTCAGCATATTTTTTAAATTCCATCGTATAAGTAGCTCGCCCTTGCGACATCGAACGTAATGCTGTGGCATAACCAAACATTTCTGATAAAGGAACTAAAGCAGAAACGGTTTTACCAGCAGGCGTTTCATCCATGCCTTGAAGAATACCGCGACGACGATTTAAGTCACCCATGACATCGCCCATGTAATCTTCGGGAGTAACAACTTCAACACTCATGATTGGCTCAAGCAATTTTGGCTTCGCTTTGAGTGCACCTTCTTTAAAGGCCATTGAGCCAGCAATTTTGAATGCCATTTCACTGGAGTCTACTTCGTGGAAAGAACCATCAAACAAAGTGGCTTTTACATCCACGACAGGGAAGCCAGCAATAACACCATTTTGCATTTGTTCAATAATACCTTTGCTGACAGCAGGGATGTATTCTTTAGGAATTGCACCACCTTTAATTTCATCAGCAAATTCAAAACCAGTGCCAGGTTCTTTAGGCTCTAAACGGATCCAAACATGACCGTATTGACCACGACCACCTGACTGACGAACAAACTTACCTTCTTGTTCAACAGATGCGGTAATACTTTCACGATAGTTAACCTGAGGGCTACCTACGTTTGCTTCAACAGAAAACTCTCGCTTCATACGATCAACAAGAATTTCTAAGTGAAGCTCGCCTTGACCTGCCAAAATAGTTTGACCTGACTCTTCATCAGTGAAAACCCGCATTGAAGGATCTTCTTTGGAGAGCCTTCCTAAAGCAATACCCATTTTTTCTTGGTCAGCTTTTGTTTTGGGTTCAATCGCAACAGAGATAACCGGCTCTGGGAATATCATTTTTTCTAAGATGATTGGCTTTTCAGGATCGCATAAGGTGTCGCCAGTTGTGGTATTTTTCAAACCAACCACAGCAGCAATATCACCTGCGCGAACTTCTTTAATTTCTACACGATCATTAGCATGCATTTGCAGAATTCGGCCAAAACGCTCTTTTTTATCTTTAATCGTATTTTGAACGCTGGTGCCTGCTTCTAATGTGCCTGAATAAACACGGAAGAAGGTTAAGGTACCGACATATGGATCGTTCAAAATCTTAAATGCCAATGCTGAGAAAGGCGCATTATCATCTGCTTTTCTTGAAATAGCTTTTTGAGAATGCTCATCTTCAATACCGGTTACATCAGGCACGTCATTTGGTGCAGGTAAGAAGTATACAACCGCATCAAGCACTGCCTGTACGCCTTTGTTCTTAAAGGCTGAACCGCATAATACTGGCACAATTTCATTTTTGATGGTTCTAAGACGAAGGCCTTTGCGAATATCTTCTTGAGATAAATCACCTTCTTCTAAGTATTTTTCCATCAACTCTTCGGTAGCTTCTGCTGCTGATTCAACCATTTCTTCACGCAGTTTTTGGCAAACATCTTTGATATCAGCAGGAATTTCTTGCTCTTCAAAACGTGTACCTTGAGTTGAATCATCCCAAGCAATCGCTTTCATTTTGATAAGATCGACAACGCCTTGGAATTTTTCTTCAGCGCCAATATTCATTTGAATTGGAACTGCTTTAGCACCGAGACGTTCTCTAATTTGTTTTACAACACGTAAAAAGTTCGCGCCTGCTCTGTCCATTTTGTTTACAAAAGCAAGTCTAGGCACATGATATTTGTTTGCTTGGCGCCAAACCGTTTCGGACTGTGGTTCCACACCACTGACCGCACAAAATACACCCACAGCACCATCTAGTACGCGCAAGGAGCGCTCAACTTCAATTGTGAAGTCTACGTGGCCTGGGGTATCAATGATGTTGATGCGGTGCTCATCCATTGACGCATCCATACCTTTCCAGAAGCAAGTTGTTGCTGCGGAGGTAATGGTGATGCCTATTTCTTGTTCTTGTTCCATGTAATCCATGACGGCAGCG
>JBFXKR010000335.1:0-3200 GCA_050173595.1 Candidatus Berkiella sp. | reverse complement strand
GTATATGTTCATTTGAAACTGTATCTTGTGTTATCACTATCCATTCAATTTTAGCTTTAAGGGATATTGTCAATAAGGCCATAGATTTAGGAGACATTTCATTGATAAATGCACTTTGATATGAGCCTTTGAGTTCATTAAACACTGAACATTCTGATAGCGGTTTTCTTTCATTTAAGATCTGTATGATTTTAAGTGCTACCTCGTTCGCCATCTGAGGATAGTTTCGCTGTGATACACGATAACGATTTAAAATAGACAAATCGATAACATCGAGTAAATTAGCATCTTCATCAAAGTTAAGTACTCTGACAAAAGCGCAAAGCGCTTGATATAGAGGATCATCTTCAGTTAAAAAACCACAAATAACCTCAATTCTTTGCGAGATATACTTTTTAGTATCTAACGACAAACATTGTCTGAACAATCGTACATTATCTTCTGAAGGTTCAATCAAATGAAGAGATTTAAAATGAAGTGCACAAACAAAGCCCGTTGTCACATCATAAATGTGCTGAGCATTTTGATCTAACTCATCTACATTAGCTTTAATGCTGTTACTTAAACCACTTTGCTTAACAAGTTGACTTATTAATTTTCTTTCCTGATGAGTCAATTTAGCATATTTTTGAAACTCTTTTGAGTTTAATTTCTCCAAAAGTTCTTTGCTGACAATCTTATTCTGAAAATGAATCTTAATATGAGATCCTAATAGTGCCAGCATTCTTTTGTTATATGCAATCAACGCAGTACGTTGTGGATCTGGCATGGACGAATTAAGCGCTTTGAGACCTTTAATTTCACTGATAAGATGCTCAATATACTTCATCACTTGAGTATAGGCACCCTTGCTCGTTAAATGCGCAATCTTGACCACATTTTGATAAATTTCAATTTTTTTAACATACAGCGGCCATTGAGGATCTAATGTAAAAGCCTTATCTTTTAAATAACGACGCATTAAATTTAAATGATCATCATCTTGCAAGATCTCTACATTATCTAAAACATCCATGATTATCTTTTTTACGTTTCTTAGATTGGCTTTTGAATAGAAAGTTTCCAAGTCGATATCCTCAGATGGAACTTCTTTATTTTGAAAATGATATTTTGCTTCTAAAAAGGAACGCTCTAAACTGTTAGCATTCGAAAATTTTGCAGGATTTGCAAAATAATCTTTTAACCATGCCATTTTAATATCAAACACCATTCCCTTGGGATCACTTGTTAAAAAGAAGTCAAGGAAATATTGCGTATGCCCTTCCCATCTTTGTTCTTCTTGGAGCATTATTAGCTGTTCGCTCAAGATTTTTTCTAATAAGGCTTTAGCACGTGGTAAAGTAATAAGATTTTTTTCTAAGGAACCAATGAATGATGCAACTTCTGATAGATAGTCTTTTGTCGCCTCACTATCATTACGTTTAAGAAGTCTATTAATTCTTAATAACCGATAGGTTTCTTTACTTTGTATCGTTCCAATTTTTTCTACAAAGCATGATAGCTTTGATGATTCCAAGGCATCCCAATTTCGGTTTAGAATAAGAGAGTCATAATGATCTAACAACAGTTTTTGAATGTATTCTTGTAAGAATTGATTATCGACATAATCTTGATATAGGCTTGATTCTTCGTTGAGGCTATCATAATCGTGTTTATTAATAAAATATGCAATTCGTTTTGCAATGTATTTCGCTGTAACTTTATCATGACCAAAAGCAAGAATCAGTTCAATATCATCAATGTTACTACCATCATAATGTGAATCAATGACTTGCACCATTGTATCAACGATGGCTGGATCTTTTGATAATTTGCTCAAAAACTGGTAGTCCTCAAGCACTACCAGCGCATTATCTTTTGTTTGAATATCAAGTATGTAAGTCAGTCTTTTTTTAAGAAAATCATTTACTAACGTCATCTTTTGTGGCATACACAACGACAATATGAGATCAGCATATTCACAGTTATCTCCTTTGTAAGATCGAATGTACCGTTGTGCTGCCCTATGTAAAAGGGCCATTTTATTGGTTTGGTTGACTTTGTCATCTTCCATAATGTCATTAATATATAAATCGTAGAGAGAATATCTTAGTTTTAAATTTTGAATCTCATATATTTCCTGTTTTGAGAGATCAATTTCTTGATTTATCCCATCTGACAAAATTTTGTTTATAAATATAAATTTATCTTCAATATCTAATTGCCGTTTTGCTCTGAAGTTTGCAGCAGCCTCTTTAGCGTGTCGTTGTAAAAAAGAATAAACATTATTATTACCATCATCTCCAGCTTTGAATAAAAAATTCATCGCAATTGTGTTCATCAATGCTTTAAATGCTTTCTCTTTATCATCGCCTTTAAGCAGACAATCTATCGCTTGCTTTAAATTAGCATCTTCACTTTCATCTGCTGGAATATCGCTCTTGTTAATAATATTTAATATTGCCTCAATTGCATTTTGCTGTTTGGCTGGCCAGTATTTGTGGGCAAAGTTTTTAAATGTTATAATCGCATCATCATTGATAACAAAAAAATCATTAGACTCATTGGCCGGCATTAAAAAATCAAATTTTTGAAGAATCGTAATTGGATCTGAAATGATTTTGAATTTTTCAAGATCAGATTTCTCACCATAAAGTTCCATGAATTTTTCAAGAGAATTAATTAAACCTTCTTGAAAATTAAACGATTTCGCTTGAATGCTGTTTAACATCAATTTTTCAAAATCATCAAGAATAAATTTTGCAATTTTTCTATATTTTAGCGATATTATTTTGCGGGAATTGTTAAGTTCCTTATCCCAACCAGAAAATAGCTGGTAGGTTGAAAATCGATTAAAAAAAGGAATTTTGCTTAATAAAACACCTATGGTCCAAGAAGGACGAATGGCCTCACCTCGCCTTAGTTCATTTTTAATGACCTTTGGTAAGCCTAAAGCGTAAATAAACGCAGCACTTGAGCATATATTGTTTAAATTCAAACTGTATCCTGCACTTTTATGTTTAGACAACATGGTTTCAAAATGTATCAATTGTCTATAAGTTTCATTAATATAGGTTACCGTTTCATCATAAGTACCAACTAGTTTATTTCTCAACCAAGTAGCGAAAATACCTAGTTTTTCACTTGTTCTAAAAAACCAATACCTCACCCAACTGTCTGGTGTAAAGGATGGCTTAGCTGGGATGACCTGTGCAACACTA
>JBFXKR010000334.1:0-3203 GCA_050173595.1 Candidatus Berkiella sp. | reverse complement strand
AATCCATTCGAATACGGCCCTTTCCATCAGAGATCATGTCAACAATTTGCCCACGACGCGAGCCCAATTGCTCCATCACAGCGCCCTGATCTTTTTCTTCTACATCAACCGTTAAAAGCTCATAAGGCTCGGTTATTTCATCACCATT
Organism: Candidatus Berkiella sp.; assembly: GCA_050173595.1. GTDB lineage: Bacteria > Pseudomonadota > Gammaproteobacteria > Berkiellales > Berkiellaceae > Berkiella. Next base: position 3,055 of record JBFXKR010000334.1, on the reverse strand, counting down.
ACGATGCAAAATGACTTCAGGTCGAGAAAGCGCAAGCTCATAGCCTTCACGACGCATGGTTTCAATTAAAATGGAAAGATGTAGCTCCCCACGCCCTGAAACCCGAAACTTATCTGGATCGTCTGTTTCTTCAACTCTTAAGGCAACATTATGTAAAGTTTCGCGCAACAATCTGTCACGTATCTGTCGACTGGTTACAAATTGGCCTTCACCAGATAAAGGAGACGTGTTCACACCAAAGGTCATACTGATGGTGGGCTCATCGACGGTCAAAGCAGGTAAGGCTTCTACCGCTGTTTTGTCGCAAATGGTGTCAGAAATGGCTAAGGGTTCAATACCCGATATTGCCACAATGTCTCCAGCTTGTGCTTGAGGTTGTTCAATGCGCTCTAATCCTAAATAACCTAATATTTGCAACACACGGCCTTGGCGTGTTTTACCTTGGCTATCAATGATAGAGACTTGGGTATTTGATTTAATTGTGCCTCGTTTAATTAAACCAATACCGATGGTGCCAACATAACTTGAATAATCCAAACTACTGATCTGCATTTGAAAGGGACCATTAGGATCACAAGCGGGTGGTTTAACATATTCAACAATCGCTTCAAATAGCGGTGTCATGTCTGTGCCCGGTTGATTGAGATCCCTGGTTGCAGTCCCTAATAAGGCGGAAGTATACACCACAGGAAAATCTAATTGTTCTTCAGTTGCGCCAAGTTTATCGAACAAATCAAATACTTGATCTATCACCCATGATGGGCGGCTACCTGGTCTATCAATTTTATTTATCACAACAATAGGATGTAAGCCTTTAGCAAAAGCTTTTTGGGTTACAAAGCGCGTTTGCGGCATAGGACCATCAACGGCATCCACTAACAGCAACACGGCATCTACCATGGATAAGATCCGCTCAACTTCTCCGCCAAAGTCAGCATGGCCCGGGGTATCAACCACGTTAATACGATAATCTTTCCATTTTAAAGCTGTATTTTTTGCTAAAATGGTGATCCCGCGCTCTTTTTCAAGCTCATTTGAATCCATGACGCAAGTATCATAGGCAACGCGAGAATCCAGCGTACCGGACTGTTGAAGCAGCTTATCAACCAAGGTTGTTTTACCATGGTCGACGTGAGCAATAATGGCGATATTTCGTAGCTGCATAGTCCCCTCAAAAAAAATGAAAAGAGTTTATCACAGATTTGGGAAAAATATGGGCAACTCGTGTGCATAAACGCAGCCTTTTAGCCCTGACCTATCCTAAATTAACCCTAAAAGTGGCCCATGGTGATGCTTTCTAAGCCTAAATGCCTTGTGTCTATACTTATTAAGAGGGAAACTATTCTTATAGGGGGGCCCTTGTATGCCAACGCTGATACTACACCCAACCTCAACAGCACAATGGCATGCCTTGCTTGGGGAGGCTCAGCAGGCAAGTTCTATCTATCTTAAAGAAGATTTAGAGTCTTACTTAGTATTTTTGCTCATGCGATTTACTGGTGAACCCAGTGTGGCTTCAAGTGTTGTAGGGCTTGAATTTCTAAGAAGTTACCAACAAGAAACGCTTCCTTTTTATCAACTTAAAGATGTGGGTGATAAGTGTTTGCTGTTAGCGGGGCTATTTCCAGGAAGGGCTATCAAGCGTCGCGTCAAATTAAGCTACTTTGTTAAACTTGGGCAAATGGCCTATTCCACTATTTCTCAAAGCCTAAGTTCTCAAGAAGAGCTTTTTATCAAACTTTGCATCGAATTCCCCAAACTGATGGATGTGCTTGGCGCAATGCGTGAAACCTCCGCTGCTACCGTTGATTTGTTACAAGCTTTAGAGCTTTGGCATGAAACAGGCAACCAATCTGCTTTACAGCGCTTTAGTGAGGCGACTGGATCCCTTCCAATCATACCTGACCCCAATAGAAAGTCAGTTCATTAAGTACTTGTTGTTACATGTTGTTTTGACATCTTTTATGCAGTAAAAAATATCGTTCTTCACTTTCACAAAATTGCCTACCCAAATGCGGTGATCTTGGAGTAAGATTGTCGATGTCGGGCCAGGGAGGTTTTGTTATGTCAATTCAAAAAGTATTAGAACAAATTCAAGAAAACAAAGTTAAATTCGTTGACTTACGATTTACAGATACACGCGGTAAAGAACAACATGTTTCTGTGCCAGCACATGTTGTTAATGAAGAATTTTTAGCCGATGGTAAAATGTTTGATGGCTCATCTATCTCAGGATGGAAAGGTATTAACGAATCAGACATGATTCTATTACCCGATCCTGACACTGCCGTGATGGATCCTTTTCGTGAAGAGTTAACGATGTTAATCCGTTGCGATATCCACGATCCTACCACCATGCAAAGCTATGTGCGCGATCCGCGCTCACTTGCACGCCGCGCTGAACAATATCTTAAATCCACCGGCATTGCAGATACGGCTTATTTTGGCCCAGAACCTGAGTTTTTTATCTTTGATGATGTACGCTTTAAAGTGAACATGAACAGCTCTTATTATGAAGTGGATTCAGAAGAAGCGGCGTGGAACACAGAGCGTGATTTTGCAGGCGGTAATATGGGCCATCGCCCGATGATCAAAGGGGGATACTTTCCTGTGCCTCCTGTTGATTCCTCACAAGACTTACGCTCGGCCATTTGCCAAACCCTTGAAAAAATGGGGTTAGAAGTAGAAACTCACCACCATGAAGTGGCTACCGGTAATCAAAACGAAATTGGTACCACCTTTAGAACCTTGGTTCGCAAAGCAGATGAATTACAAATTTTAAAATATGTTATCCATAATGTGTCACATGCTTATGGTAAAACAGCAACCTTTATGCCAAAACCAATCGTTGGCGATAACGGTAATGGCATGCATTGTCATCAATCCTTATTCAAAGGCGGCGTTAACTTATTTAGTGGTGATGGCTACTCGGGCTTATCTGACACCGCGCTTTACTATATTGGCGGCATTATCAAACACGCCAAAGCATTAAACGCTTTTACCAATAGCACGACAAACAGTTATAAGCGCCTCGTGCCAGGTTTTGAAGCACCGG
>JBFXKR010000333.1:0-3204 GCA_050173595.1 Candidatus Berkiella sp. | reverse complement strand
TTTTTGCAGCCTTATGGACATCCATGCTTAATCCTGAAGGGGCTGGGGGGCGGTTATTTTCTTCAAACACACCTTCATTGTTGATATTGCGAAATTCAGTGGTGACATAACCTGGGCTAATTAAAGTAACACTGATACCCTGGGCAGCAAGCTCTTCATAGAGTGTTTGTGCTAGTGCTGTGATGGCGAATTTACTCATTGAATAGGCAGCGTATTGCGGAATAGCAACATGCCCTAAGGCACTACCTATGATCACAATGCGTCCTTTGGTTTTTTTAAGATCAGCTAAGCTTGCATAAATTGTTCGTAACACACCAAAAACATTAGTTTCAAATTGGCGCTGATAATCTGCAAGACTTAAGTTCTGTGCATAATCCACTACGCCAAAACCAGCATTAGCAATGACGACGTCAATTAATCCGAACGCATCGTGGATTTTTTGTACAGCATTGGGCAGATCTTGATCTTGAGTGACATCGCAGGCAATCGCAAGCGCTTTCGTATTTGATTTTTCGCACTGTGCTACTAATGCTTGAAGTTTATCGATGCGTCTTGCCAATAAAGCAAGTTTGGCTTGTTCTTTGGCAAAGACTTGGGCTAAGGCAGCCCCAAGCCCAGAAGAGGCGCCAGTAATCAAAACAACTTTGTTTTTAAAGTTCTTATCGTCTTTGGACATCGAATACCATTTTGAATATAAAAAGTATATGCTTTGAAGCGCAAAATATTCATGAGTATAGCCATAGTGAGATGTGGGGTAAAGATGAAAACCTTATGGAAGAGAACACTACAGCTTTGGTTGTTTGGCTTTGCCAAAGTGCCTTTAATTTTTTGGCTACGCCCTAGGGTGCTTAGCTTATCAGCTGAAAAAGCAGTCGTGATGATTCCATTAAAGCGTCGTGCTAAAAATCATTTTAACTCAATGTACTTTGGGGCACTGTGTGTGGGGGCAGATATTGCCGGTGGCATCCAAGTGATGAATATCATTGGCGGTGATTTAAAAAAAATCTCTTTTGTCTTTAAAGATGTTAAGGGAGAATTTTTAAAGCGCCCTGAAGCAGATGTGCATTTTACTTGTACGGATGGCCAAGTGGTCAGAGATATCATCAACAAAAGCATGCAAAGCAAAGAAAGAGAAAATGCGATGGTAACTGTTAATGCCACAACGCCATCACTATCTCAAGATGAAGTTGTTGCGCGCTTTACCTTAACATTGTCTGTTAAATATAGAGCCTAGGCTTAAGGGCGCCAAACGGACGAATCCCCTGGCGTGTGCGCTTTGGTACATAACCCTTCTACGCTAAGAAGCTTCGCAGGGCAGGCAGGGGTGAGAACGTGCAGGCAACAACGCCTAAATTCAAAATGGGAAGAGTATCCTATCCACCGCGAATGAGTAGGACCGGCATCGGCGCAATCCGCACCACCCCCTCAGCAACACTGCCTAGCATAAAATGATGAAAGCCCTTGCGACCATGGGTGCCTAAAATCAAGAGATCAGCCGGCCACTCTTTAGCTTCTAACACAATTTGCTCAGCAACTCTTGCATCTTTGCTCGCTTCTACCAGGCGGGTTTCAAAATTTGAGATATGATTGTCATGCATTTCAATTTCAATATTTTGTAAAAGGGCTAATTGTGCATTTTCAAAGACTTCTTTCGTGTCTTTAGGATAAATAGCATTACCATCCCAATCGATAAAAAACTCATTACCAATATGTAAAAATCTTAAATTGACTTTTGTAGATGCTTTGGCAAATCTCTTGGCTTCATTGACTGCCAGTATTGATGTATTACTGTCATCGATAGCAACAAGAATGTTTTTATATATCATGGTAAATTCCCCAACTTTAAGAAATTAGTCGGCCAATCGCCCACTTTAATTAACTCATTGAGAGTTTGCATAAGAGGCGCTTATACACGATTTCAATAGTCAGTTAGCATTATTTTGATGCCTTCATTCATTCTTGCCTTAAATTTGTGTATGATTAGCCGCAAATCAAAACCTAAGATGGGCATAACATGACAACTTTGCAGATCCTTCGTTACCCTAACCCGAGCTTAAGAAAGCAAGCCCAAGCGGTGAGTGAATTTGATCAAAATTTAAAAGACACTGTAAATAAATTATTTGAGGCTTTATATGCAGCCAACGGCTGGGGATTAGCGGCTAATCAAGCAGGGGTTTTATCTCAGATTATTGTGATGGATATTTCTCCGGATCAAAATCAACCCATGATTTTTATTAATCCTAAGATTGTGAAAAAAGAAGGTGAGGTGGAATCTGAAGAAGATAACTTATCATTCCCAGGAATGTTCATTAAACTCAAAAGAGCCAAAAAAATTGAACTTGAATTTGTCGACGAATTTGGAAAACCCCAAACCCAAGTCTTTGAGGGATTATTGGCGTGCTGTCTTGCCCAAAAAGTCGATTCTCTCAATGGTAAGCTCTTTATTGATCATTTGTCTGAGCTCAAGCGCACGCGATTACTAGCAAAATATAATAAAATGAAACATCACATTACTAATCATCATCATGTCCATGGTCCAGGATGTAACCATGAACATGATCATCATTAAATGTAGCCAAGATGCCAGTTAAGCTGGCATCCAAATGGCTTAGTCGTAATAATATTCACTGACTTCGCAGTAATCATCATCATAACAAACTTCTTCTTCATAATATTCGCGCACCGCTCGTGGTCCACGACGTGGCTGATTATTGGTGCTTTGCATCGCACCGCCCATAGCACCAATGCCAGCGCCAATCATAGCGCCTTCACCAGCATGGCCTGAAAGGGCGCCAAGCGCTGCGCCGCCAACAGCACCTAAAGCGGAGCCACTGAGCACACCTTGTTCTTCTGGGGTCATGTTCGTACAGCCAATCAGCAATACCATGGGCAGGGCACAAAGTAGTGTAGTTACAGCTTTCATATTTTGTATTCCTTTGATTACAGATGATTGAAATATGAGGTAAAAGGGGTGGAAATTGATGAAATGCAATCTACACCAATCCAATTTTATTGTCTACATATATGCCGTTTTGTAAATAAACATCCTTAAAAAATAGGGCGTATACGCACACAGTCGTATTGCCTCATGGGAAAAGGTAACCGAAGGGTTTAGTCGTTGCTTCATAATAGAGGTAACCAAAGATACCTAAAGATGGATCTTTTTCTTTCTGAAAAAATGATAAAAAACAATCAGTAAGGCGT
>JBFXKR010000332.1:0-3212 GCA_050173595.1 Candidatus Berkiella sp. | reverse complement strand
CTATGATGTTATTTAATTTGAATTCTTCATTTTTCTTGAGGTTCTGTTCTCTTACGCCAAGCAATGTTGTTTCATTCTTTTTAGCCTCTGCAATGAGGCCATTGATATAAGCAAGATTTTTAATTTTATCCATCCGAGCTTCGATACGCTCTATGGTTCCTGCTTTATGTCCTTTGTTTAATTTTGGCGGCGTATAGTCTTCACCTTTTTCTTTTCTTACTTTATCCATTTTTTCAGCCAACCCTGGCGATCTTTTGGCTCTGACTTTAATGAATACTTTAGCAAGATCGCCTTTTTCTTTTGTATCAACCCCCTTGGCCATGATATTGCTTTCAATCATAAATATCAGCTGTCCACAAAAATCATTCGTTCTACGTTGATGTTTATCCTCGGGAGATTCTTTAGGAAAGTTTTCGTCATCCTCCTTCATACCCTGCTCTTTTGCTTTCTTTTGCTCAGTATTCAAGTAATTATCTTCATTTTTATTCTCAAGATATTCATTAAAGGTTGGCAAAACTGCTTCTAAAATTTCTTCGGGATAATATTTGTCTATTAATTGAGCTAGTTTTTCTATTGAAGCTTCATCATTCGGGTTAGTTACAATTTTCTTAGCCAAATCAAATAACACATCAATTTTCTTTTGTCCTTGATACTCACTAAAGGCTTCAATATCATTTTCTTCTAACCTTCTCGCCATGTAGGTTTCAAGCAGGCCACGCGGTGCAAAGTTGGTGTTTCGTACAATTTGGTTAAACGCGGCTTCCTTATGAGCGGCTCCTTTTTGTCTTTCACTGAATATTTCATATCGTCTACTTGTCACTTCTGCGCATAATGCCAAATATTGCTCATCATCTGATATAAGATCTCTTGCTTCTTTTGATAATGCTCTTGATAAATATAAATCATTCATTAACGCAAGTTCGTCCACCAAGGTCAGTTTTACGCCAGCTTCTAACATTTTTTCCATTAATTCTTTTGGTCCTTTTAAAACCACTACTTCTGATAATTTTTTGCCCTGTAAGTTTTCTTGGTTAAAATCTATCTGTTTTATATCCGCGCCAGCTTCTATTAATTTTAGGGCATACTTTGTGTTACCATTTAACAGCGCAACTTCAAGTGGCGTTTTTCCATTTTCATCTTTTTTATTCAGATCTGAGTTTTTCACTATAGCTTGAAACGCACGTTGCAATAGTGCCTCATCATCCCCAGATGTATCACGCATTAAAAAAGCATTTAATGGGTTAGGGCTTCTAAGACAATTTGCAATAACCTCATGATCTTTTAAATTTGACTTAACAACCCCAGAACATGTTGCCTTGATTTTTTCTAGCCGTTCCATAATATCAGCCATTTGCTCAGGTGATACCTCTTTATTTTTAAATGGGTATCCAGGGGGGAGCTTCTTCTCATTAAAATTTTTCAATTTACTATCTACATTGACTGTTGCCTTTTGCTCTAATGTATCTAATGAATCAAAGTTGACAGGTTTGTCTTTAATCAGTTCTTCATATAATTGATCAATTTTTTCAGTCAAGACAGTTCTATATACATCAGGTGCAACTTTGAATTGACTGTAGATTTTAATAATTTCATCATGAGCATCAAAATACTCAAAATTTTCTGAAAATAACGCAGGCTTCCCACCATCAGAGTAAGCCTTTAAAATCTTAGCATTAGAAGGTTCCGTTATATCGATATCTGTGCCTTGGATACTCATTTTTGTTACCTACTAGTTTTTTTTCTGCTCTACCCATTACGACAATTTTGAGCCATCTTTAGTTCCTGTTTTTTACTAGGTGCAACTACAATCACAGCCTAATGCTGTGAATATTTGTTTATTTTATTAGGTGCTAACACACCTATGAAGTAGTCTCATATATACGTTGCTAAATCAGCACTGGGCATATACCATCAACTGAACCGATTGTCTGTAGCAATGCCCTTGGATTTGTCTATGTTTTAATTTCAATCTTGTATTTCATAATACGTGTAAGTGAGAGTACTTCGGCATGCCAATCTTGTCCCTAGAAGAGCTAGATGAAATTTTAAAGCATTACAGTGCACAAGATCCTTATTTTCTCCCTGAGAAAGTCGATAAATTAAGCGCGCCAAGATCCACCGTTGTACCTCTGTTAATTGATAATCATGAACATCAACTTGAACAAGTAAATACGTTAGGCCCAAAGGCGCTTGATTTTATTAAACATGCAGTGCAACACTATCAACGTGGTGCTTTTTCGCCTCCCATTAGCAAAGAAAAGATAGCGCAAATATATGATTTATTATTACCTTTAAATTTGGATTTAACAGGTTACGATAATGGCACTGCCTTTGAGAAACAACAGGCAACACACTGGGAAAAACATTGGTGTGAACTGATGAAGACTATTAATGATGAAGGTCATCAGCTTACAACGGATGAGCTCAAAAAAGTAAAAAATGACATTCTTTGTGCCTATCGATTCAAAATTATTCAACATTGTGCCTTCAAATCAAAGGGCAGCAATACTGACCCGCTTGATGATGTGCGCACTCAAGAATATTTATCTTTAATAAACCAATATATTTGTGTTTTAACACCCACTGAGGCTTTTGAACACATACATCAAAAGCTCACATCAGAATTTGAAAACGACTTAGGATTAGATCTACAAGTGCTTACGCGCTATTTAAATATTAAACAACAAACACAATTTCTTAAAAAATTTGATGAGATTATTTCACGAAAAACGACGCAGTGTTTGGGTGATGTTGCTACTAGCAAACTGTTTGAACACATTACCAAAGACAAAGAACTACTAATGCAATTACCTTCTCTATTAGAAAAAGGTACGGCTTTTAATTATTTTATAAAAGAGTTTCCTGACAAAGTAAAAAGAGATCAACTCTTATGTGCTTCTTTATATCAAATATTAAGCACAAAGACTAAAAACACTCAACCAACGTTACAAAAGCACGTACAAATTCTGCAAGGCATGTTGCAATCTAAATGCCTTAATAGACCTTGATCAAATTTATTTCTATTTTGATGTGATGTGTTGTTACTTTTGTACTCGCTGCCCCCATCCCCCCGTGAGCCCCCTGCAGCTGCGTTCAAAAGTAACAACACATCACATGGCGTGGTCCAAATCGAAATTATTGGTTTTTTAACAATGGTTGAATTAATAACTTTTAAAGATACCATTATTCCTTAAACAATCCAAAATCATCCA
>JBFXKR010000331.1:0-3203 GCA_050173595.1 Candidatus Berkiella sp. | reverse complement strand
TCATGGGATGATGATAGCCATGTTGGCTTTAGGTAGCATGAGCTACCAAGAAGCCGGGGTATTTTTGCAAAATGAAATACCAACATTATCTTGTCAAAGAATAAATGAGTTATTTAATGCACTATTAGTGAATTCAGCACAAAACTTAGCGCAAGAACATAACTTGATATTATTGTTACCCCAAGATGATGAAAGTTTAGCCGTGCGCATAGAAGGTATGAGGAGTTGGTGTGAAGGCTTCATAGATGGGGTTCATAAAGCCAATGTAGCCTCAAATTTGCTTTGTCCACTTATTAAAGAAGTTATTGATGATATTGTTCAGTTAAGATCTGTGTCAACAGATGTCATCGAAAATGAAGAGAATGAAAAGGACTACACCGAGATAGTCGAATTTATTCGAGTAAGTGTTTTGCTTATTTATGAACAAGCAAAACAGAATCAGAAGATAGCAAAACAATTGCACTAAGAGGTAAAAAATGACTTCATTTAAAGCTCGACGTAGTAATCTGTTTAATTTAATGGCAAATAACAGCGTTGCTGTGCTTCATGCTGCAAGCATTTTACATCGAAACAGCGATACAGAATTTCCCTTTCGACAAGATAGCTATTTTTACTATTTGAGTGGCTTTAATGAAAGCAATGCGCTGATTGTATTAAGTAAAAAAGAAGGTACTCAAAAATTTATCATTTTCTGTCAAGATAAGGATCCCATTGCAGAGCAATGGACTGGTCCAAGAGCGGGTATAAAGGGAGCCTGTGAGATGTTTGGCGCTGATGAGGCATACCCTATTAACCTTGTTGATGAAAAAATACCAAACTTACTCGCTAATACCGACTGTGTTTATTACTTAACAGGATTAAATAAACATTTTGATAATAAACTTTTTACATGGGTAGAAAACTTGCGTAAAAAAATTCGTCAAGGACAAAACGCACCACGCCAATTTTTTGACCTAAGACAATTACTAGATGAGCAGCGCCTTATTAAATCGGACACAGAAATTACATTGATGCAAAAAGCAGCATCAATCTCGACGCTGGCTCATCAGCGTGCTATCGAGCAATGCGAAGTGGGCATGCATGAGTATACCTTAGAAGGCATCTTGCTCAATGAATTTTATCGACAGGGCGCTCGTTATCCTGCCTATCCTTGCATTGTGGCAAGCGGTAATAATGCTTGTACTTTACATTACACTCAAAACAATGCAGTGATTAAAGACGGCGATTTAGTGCTAATTGATGCTGGCGCAGAATATGATAATTATGCGGCTGATATTACCCGCACTTTCCCTGCCAATGGCAAATTTAGCGCCCCGCAACGTGCAATATATGAATTGGTATTAGCATCTCAATTAGCGGCGATTAATGAGGTGAAACCTGGTGTCTTGTGGGATGCCATGCAAAACAAGATTTTGTCAGTGATTGTTCAAGGTTTAATTGATTTAAAAATACTTAAGGGTGAGCTAAAAACTCTGATTGAGGAAAAAGCGTATTTACCTTTTTATATGCACAACAGCGGGCATTGGTTGGGTATGGATGTACATGATGTGGGTGAATACAAAGTACACAATCAATGGAGAGCACTAAGCACAAATATGGTGTTTACAGTCGAGCCAGGGATTTATATTTCTCAAACGAATACCTCCGTAGATGAAAAATGGCGTGGTATTGGGGTGAGAATAGAAGATGATGTTATTGTCACCCAAAATGGCTTTGAAGTACTTACGCAAGTAGCTAAAGCACCACAAGAAATTGAAAAACTGATGCAAAAAAGAGCTTAAGTAATGGAAGTTGATGTTGTCATTGTTGGTGCAGGTGTTGTTGGACTAAGTCTTGCCCTTGTGCTAGGCCAACAAGATTATCGTGTATTGCTCATCGAACAACGAAAAGATTTTTCAATACCTGATGATTTTGAGGCAAGAACACTGGCACTTTCATACTCAAGTAAGAAAATTTTTGAAAGTTTATCGGTCTGGCAAAGTTTGGCAAACCATGCAGTTCCCATAGAACAAGTTGTTGTTTCAATGAAAGGCCAATATGGCACGACACGTTTAAACACACCAACAGAATATGATGCACTTGGCTATGTGGTGGGTGCAAATAGGCTTGAGCAAATTTTGCAAGATAAACTATTATCGTTGCCAAACGTAAAATTATTGAGTAATTCACGCGTTATTTCCCGTCAAAGCACGATGCAGCACTGGTCACTCATGATTGAGGGCCTAAATGAAGCGGTAAGCTGTCAGTTGCTGGTAGGGGCAGACGGCGCCCAATCACAACTAAGACAAGAACAGCAAATCACATCTTCTCGCTATGATTACCAACACTTTGCCTTAGTGGTTAATCTTGAAATTCCCGCATTGCGTCCATTTACAGCCATAGAGCGTTTTTTACCTAAAGGGGCCATTGCATTACTACCTTGGCAAAACAAATCGGTGACTTGCGTTATCACAACAAGTGAAGAAGAAGCGCTAATGTTAAAAGATCTCAGTTTGCCAGATTTTTTGGCGCAATGTGAGGCAAAATTAGGCAAGCGGCTTGGTAAAATAACAAAAGCAAGCAAACGATATGTTTTTCCGCTAGTGATGACATTGGCAGATAGTCAATGTGCTGCAAGATTTTTGTTGATGGGAAATGCGGCTCATAACTTACACCCGATTGCCGCTCAAGGTTTTAATTTGAGTATGCGTGATATATGGCAACTACACTCTCAAATTATCAAATCAAAAGCGCGATGCGATCTTGGTAGCCAAGGATTTTTGCAAGAATATGCCAATGCGCGAAAAACGGATCAGCATCGTGTTATTTTTGCCACAGATAAAATTGCAAAGCTAATGTCAGGGAATGTTATCCCCGCACCATTGCGCGCGATGGGAATAACTTTATTTGATAGTATGAGCCCGCTAAAAAATGGTTTTGTTCATTTTGCGATGGGGCTCCCCTAAAAGAGTTTTTTATGAATTTACAGCAACAAAGAACCAATCAAAAATTCGATGTGATTATCGTCGGTGCTGGCATCGTTGGATTGAGTGCGGCTTTGGCTTTGAGCCAGCAAAATTTTAGAGTTGCCTTGGTTGAGGCGCAATTACATCCAAATAAAAATAGACCTTTGGCTGAATACGGTACCAAAGTAGTAGCCGTTACACGTGCAAGCGAAAATTTCTTTAAATATCTTAATATTTGGCAAACCATTGTTGAATCAA
>JBFXKR010000330.1:0-3229 GCA_050173595.1 Candidatus Berkiella sp. | reverse complement strand
TGGGTTATTTCGACGACACTGTGAAAATTGTCCTGTGCCTAAAGATCCAGTTCATTTTTCATCATTTATTGCGCGTAAGGGTCCTAGACTTTCTCTATTTTGATCTCATGTGCTACTTTTTTAACAAGGGGCGAAAGGATTTGGAGAATAACGTGAGCAACACTATCAGAGCATTTTGCATATTAAGCCTTTGTGGATTAATGGGCTGTAGTAGTGTCACGTTAACGGATGCCCTAGCAACCAAGCAAGACACCAACAAATATCGCTATATGGTTGATAGAAACGGCTATCACTATTGGAGAGGCTCTGACGCACCTGATAGGCACTTTCAACCCATCTATTATAACAATGCCGGTTATTTTAATAGTGTTAACCCTAAAGAAGGCCGGTATATTTACTCTCATGCCTATGAAAACTATAACAATGGTTACTATAAAGGCGGCTTTTATAGCAATGAGTATTATCACGACGGTCATTTTAACAATGGTTACTATAATCCAGGCTATTGCCGTGGCAAATGGTGCCACGCAAAATGGATGAAGTAATTTTCCCAATAAGTTTAAGCTAAAAAACAATCTGTGCGCAGTTACACGCATTGTAATATCGTTGCTTTATCGCACAAATTAAGATGCTTATCCGCTTTACCTAGGTTTATTGCCAATCAGTTGCTACGATGGCGCTCGTTTTGAAATTCGGAAAAGAACGATGGCAATAACACATGCAGACAGCTTGATAAATTATCTTGTTGATAGAAAATCATTTGCCTTAGGCTACCCTTTGCAAGCACTGACGTTGGTGCAAAAAACAGATTATGTGCTCACCTCTTGCCTTGGCAATACCTTGAAGCTAATCGCTATTATCGATACAGATCGTAATCCAAATAAGCGCGCCCTATTTTCAATGCAAGCGCTTAAAACGCTCAAATCGACACTCAAGCAGTTTTCTTATGATGCCTACTCAAAACGTCAAAGTGTGAGCATTGAGGTGTGGTATGTTGGCAATCATGCGCCATCTATCCTTAAAGAGCCATCGGTGCAAGCCATGAAAGTGACATCCCATCAATTTTGGTTAAGTGCTTGGGCGATTAATTTAGAGAAAAATAAAGTGCTGTGCAATAGTTTCTCACTGAGAAATATACTCAAACAGCGTACACTCACTAAAGTATTAAAGCAGCAATCAGATCTGAATAAAGCATTATTCTCAGCCGCCCTGTGAACGCTTAACTTGGATGGTAGCGGGGCTTGCAGGTGATGTATGACTTTTCATTTCATCTAAAAGCGCAAGATTGGCATCATTGGCAACAGCAGGCTGTCCACCCTTTCTTTGGCGCACATCTGATAATTGTTGTCTCTGACTTTGAGATTGTGACAATATAGATTCAGCAGTATTAATACAATTCGCAGCAGCCTTTCTTTCAGATTGCTCTGCGCTATCTAATTCCTTGTGATTTTTCGCAGCATGTTTCACATCATCATCCTCGAGTAATGCTCGAATTGCACTTAAGTCAGTCACAACATCATTATGTCTATCAATCTGAGCTTGCTTTTCTTTATCTTTAAGTTGTTTCTTTTGTTCTCTTTCTTCTTTTCTTTGTGTGCTATCCTTTTTCAAATATTTTGCCATTTTTGAAAATTTATCCGCCACTTTCAAAAATGCATTGCACGCTGCGGTGATCACTTTCTGTCTCTTTTTTAAATCATTATCTTTTTCTTTTAATTCTTTTAACCTACGTTTCATTTTTTCGCTTTTGTATTGTTTATAATTCAAACATAGTAGCTTATAACCAAATTTCAGCACTTTTCCTTTGAACATCGAATCTGCTGCACTACTTTTATTTTTATCAATTTTTTGTTTTAATTCATTTCTTTTTTGAACAAGCTCTTCCGTTTTTTGCTTAATTTTTTCTCGTTTTTCCGCTATTCTTTTAATTTCATCATCGTGAGCCTTTTGTACATCTTCTTTGATAGAAGTCTTATCCTTAGTTTTTTCTTTGGCCCTTTCTTGTGATTTTTGAGCGCGTTCTTCTTCTTTTTGTTTAATTAAAGCTTTTAATTGATCCTCAGTTGCCCCCTTTTCTTCTCTTGTTAAAACATCATCCATATCTTGAACCACATCTTCGTCATCTTCTAGGTTGGCAAGCATTGCATCAAGTTCTTCTTCACTGGCATCTTCAAGGTTTTCAAAGAATTCTTTTTGGAATCTAGCTTCAGTTACATCTTCAGGCTCATCGGCATGATCACTTAAAATTGATTGTTCAAGTACTTTGATCTCATCATCTAAGACATGCACTGCAGCTTCAGTTGCCGTAATCTCTTGTGCTACGGTTTCAATTTCAGCTTCAATGTTTGCTAATTCAGTCACGTTGGCATTATATTCATCAATTTGCGCTACGTATTCATCTCTGTTCTGCGTAACATCTCTAACGATTTCGTTGATGGTTTTCTCTTTTTCTTCTTGTGGCATATCATCAGGCAATGCAAAGACTTTCTTTTCTTCTAATTTATTTGCAACATCGCTGTAATTTTCTTCTTTTTTGCGTTGAATTTGTTCAATACGCTGTTGATGTGTTTTAAGTTGATTGCAGCATTCTGATAGCGCTCTGTTTGTAGCGGCATCAAGATTACTAATTTGTTCATCTAGATCTTCGAGCTCTTCTTCTAAAGATGGACCTCTTGGGTGAGCAATGATACCAGAAGTTGGATCTTGCATGGTTTCATTTTTTTTGTCGTGAAGTTCTAATTCAAGACGCCTTTTTTGTTCTTCTTGAATGAATTTATCTAACGCTTCTTTTTGTAGAAAATCAAGCAACTTCGCATCAATCATTTTTGTAATCAATAAATCGCTGATGAATTTATCATGAGCCGTTTTATCTACCAAAGGATTAATACTAAGCACATGCTTTAATGCCTTCCAGGAATCCCAATTCATCAATTTAAGCTTATTACTACTTACTTTTGCAAAGGGATAACCATCCAGGTTTATACGAGGATCTTGGCTACTTGTGATCACTGGACTTTTGCGATATTGCGTCATAATTAATCTCAAAGCAGTTTACTTATAAGACAAAAAAAGCTGTACTTTGGTTCCTTAGACTCTCAACTGCGAATTGACTCATATTTAATGTAACCCAAGGCCTCCAAAAAGCGTGTCGTTGCCTCATATTTAAGGTAACCAGAGAACGGGAGGTTACACATGGGGCATCAGGAACGAAAAAGCTATCTTTTAGCTA
>JBFXKR010000329.1:0-3231 GCA_050173595.1 Candidatus Berkiella sp. | reverse complement strand
TTTTGCTCAATGCTGGCGCTGAAGATGCCGATCTACTCATCGCGGTCACCAACTCAGATGAAGCCAATATGATTGCTTGCCAAGTAGCCTACAACTTGTTTAGAACCCCAACAAAAATAGCGCGTGTTAGGGCTACTCAATATGTTGCCTATGAAGAGCTCTTTGGGAGTGATGCCCTTGCTGTTGATATGTTAATTACCCCAGAGCATCTTGTGATGCAACATATTAAACGTCTGATTGAACATCCCGATGCTTTACAAGTTGTGAATTTTGCTCAAGGCAAGGTGCAATTAGCAGCGGTTAAAGCCTTTTATGGCGGGCCTTTGGTTGGCCATGCCTTAGGGGATATGAAAAAACATATGCCGCTTATTGAAACCAAAATTGTGGCGATTTTTAGGCGAAACAAGCCAATCATTCCAACACAAGACACGATCATTGAGCCTGATGATGAAGTCTTTTTCCTGGCTACCCCTGCAAACATTGATGCTGTGATGAGTGAACTTCGCCAGTTAGATCAGCCTTATAAACGCGTGATCATTGCAGGTGGCGGCAATATTGGTGCCAAATTAGCACAAGCCTTAGAAAACCAGTTCCATGTCAAAATCATTGAGCAATCCCCAACAAGAACCCAGATATTGGCATCAGAGCTCAATAAGGCGGAAGTCCTTTTGGGTGATGCCGCGGACAGAGAGTTGCTGCTTGATGAAAATATTGAAGAAACGGATGTCTTTTGTGCAGTGACTAATCATGATGAAGCGAATATTATGTCGGCAATCTTGGCTAAGCGTTTAGGCGCACATAAAGTAATGGCGCTTATTAACCGCTCTGCTTATGTTGATGTGATGGAAGGTGGGGATATCGATATTGCTATTTCTCCACAACAAGCAACCATTGGCAGTCTATTAACCCATGTGCGCAAAGGTGATGTGGTTAATGTACACTCGCTACACCGTGGCGTTGCCGAAGCGATTGAAGCTATTGCCCATGGTGATAAAAAATCATCTCAAGTCATTGGCAGAAAAATCAAAGACATTACCCTTCCTCCTGGCACCACCATTGGCGCCATTGTCAGGGGAGAGCATGTTATTATTGCAAACGATGAATGTGAAATTGCTTCCGAAGATCATGTTATTTTATTCGTGACAGATAAATCTCGTATTGCCCAAGTTGAACGCCTTTTCCAAGTTGGAATAACCTTTATTTAAGTTATGCTCATAGGAACAACTAGCCGTGTAATTGGTCTTTTGCTGATGATACTCAGCATCACTTTTGTTCCACCTATTATGATAGAGCAGTGGGCGCAAGATGGTTATTTGTTACCTTTTTTTATACCCTTTGTTTTTACTTTAGCCATAGGCTTTTTATTGTGGTTTTTAGCGCGCGATCAAAAGCATCCTTTAAGATCGCATGATGGCTTTCTGATTGTGGTCCTTTTTTGGGTAACCGCCTCAATCGTGAGCGCTTTACCGCTCATGCTGACTTTTGTACCAAAGCTCTCACTCACTGATGCGTTCTTTGAAGCTATCTCTGGCTTTACCAGCACAGGCGCTAGCGTCATTACCCATCTGGATGATTTGCCCTGTTCAGTATTATACTATCGACAACAATTACAGTTTTTAGGTGGCATTAGCATCATTTTACTGGCCGTGGCCATTATCCCCACCCTTGGCATCGGCGGTATGCAGCTTTTTCGCACCGAGATCACAGGCCCTGTTAAAGACGATAAATTAACGCCTCGGATCACACATACCGCTAAAGCAATTTGGGTTATTTATTTATTGATTACACTTGCCTGCATGCTGTGTTTTCGTTTGGCGGGCATGGATTGGTTTGATGCTATTTGCCACAGCTTTAGCACGGTTTCTACTGGTGGCTTTTCAACGCATGATAGTAGCTTTGGCTATTTTTCTAGCAATCTAATTAATATGGTTGCGATTATTTTTATGTTTTTAGGTGCGGTGAGTTTTAATTTACATTTCTTGTTATTTAAACGCAAAAAGCTAAGCGTGTATTTCAATGATCCTGAACTTCGTTTTTTTGTGCGCTTATTGCTAAGTAGCTCTGTCATTATATTAATCGGTCTAATCGTTTATGATGAGCGCAGCAACAGTTCCGTTTTGGCAATGGATGTGTTTTTTGAAATTGTTTCATTGTTTACAACCACTGGGTTTACCGCAACCTCTGCTGTTTTTCCTGGCTTTATTCCTATGATGATCCTCTTTTTAGGATTAATTGGTGGCTGTACTGGTTCCACTGCTGGCGGCATTAAAGTTGTACGAGTGCTTTTGCTGCAAAAACAAGGCGCAAGAGAAATTCGCCGCTTAGTGCACCCTCATGGCCAATATGTTGTCAAATTAGGTGAAAAGCCGATTGGCAACCGGGTTATCGAAGCTATCTGGGGCTTTTTTGCAATCTATTCTGTCACTTTTATCATTTTATTACTGCTGCTATTAAGCGTAGAAAGTGATTTTTACACCTCATTTTCAGCATTAATGGCTACTTTCTCTAACAGTGGTCGTGGTTTAGGGCAAGTTTCCTCCACCTTTGCCTCACTTACTGACACCAGCAAATGGATATTAAGTGCCGCAATGCTGCTTGGGCGACTTGAGATCTTTACCGTACTGGTGTTGTTCTCGCCTGCTTTTTGGCGCCGTTAATTAAGACCAGATCGCACCAATTGGAACAGCATATAAATTTTCTCCAAAAGAAGTCGTATGATCTCCATCATAAAGTAAAATACCAATTTTAAAATTACTTCCCGCTCCTTGCGCTAAACGCGTAAGACCTGAAAAATCTTTCTTAACAAGTGTCGCTGCGGCCTTAACCTCAATACCAATTACGCCGCCATCAGCCGTTTCAAGCACGAAATCCACTTCAATTTTATCTTTATCTCGATAATGATAAAACGATAGCGTTTCGTCTAACCATGATGCTTGCTTTCTTAATTCACAATATATGTAGTTTTCTAGCAAATGACCATATAATTCTGGTTTATTTTCTAGTTTTTCCCGTGTGATTGCCCTAAGCGAACACAGTAACCCTGTGTCTACAAAATGAATTTTTGGCGCTTTTACTAATCGTTTGTTCTCATTTGAATGCCAAGCTAGCAATTTATCAACAAGATACAGTTGATTCATGAGTGAAAAATATCTTGTTGCTGTTTGATTTGAAAAACCACATTTTGAAGCAATCTCAGACATATTTGTGATTTGGCCAACCTGGTTAGATAGC